>NZ_ANAH02000036.1 GCF_000335475.2 Cystobacter fuscus DSM 2262
GGAGCCGATGAAGGAGAAGACGCCGCGAGGAGACTGGGCCGAGTTGCTCAGGAGGACGTTGGCGCTGGACGTGTTCGCCTGCGCCCGCTGTGGAGGCAGGCGAAAGGTGCTGGCGTATGTGACGGCCCCGGCAGGGGTGCGCTCGATATTGGAGCACCTGGGACTTCCCACGCAGGCTCTGAAGCGGGCCCCGGCCCGGGGACCACCCCAGCAGGCGTGGTGCTGAACCTGGCGCAGCCGCTGTCAATACGCCCCAACTCCCTGCCTCTCTGCTCAAGCGAGGGCGGCCAGGGCAGGGGTGTGCCCCAAGGGGTTGTACCGTCCCGTGTACCGGCGCGGCGCGCGGCCTTGCTGGCCCCGTCAGTGGCCCTCCTCGGCTCCTGCGCTCCAGCCCTCACCCTCAACATGGCTTCTATCCCG
The DNA here is from genome assembly GCF_000335475.2 of Cystobacter fuscus DSM 2262. Classification (NCBI taxonomy): domain Bacteria; kingdom Pseudomonadati; phylum Myxococcota; class Myxococcia; order Myxococcales; family Archangiaceae; genus Cystobacter; species Cystobacter fuscus. Next base: position 421 of record NZ_ANAH02000036.1, read on the forward strand.
CCTATACGCCGAGGCATCCAGGGCGTCCGGCCGAAGCGGAAGCGGCCCGGGAGCTTGCGTCCCTGAAGGAAGGGATCCAGCCACTCCTGCCGGTGCCGGTGCAGGTGGTGGAAGACGGGGTCGAGATTGATGACGCTCTCGTCGTGGTCGAGCAGCTTGCGCACCCGGGCATCGCGCGTGCGCGGCGGAGCGAGCCAGAGCTGGATGGCGTGGAGCGCGAACGTATCGGTGTCTTCCTCGGTGATGCGCTCGAGGAGGGTCTGGAGGGTGTCCAGGTGCCACGCGCGCCTTCCGAGCGCCTTGGCCAGGGCGATGACGAGGCGGTTGCGCTCCGGCTGACCCGAGGCCTGAATCCTGGGGAGCAGGGCCTCGAGGATGAGGTGCTCGGTGCCGCGCGGCAGGTTCTCCAGAGAGGGGAACTCGAGGGCCCCGGCCCGGCCCGCCAGCTTGCGCAGCGTGTTGAGGGCGAAGCGGAAGAGGGGGCTCCCTGTCGAGGTGGCGTGAGCGCGGAGGAACTTGAAGATCAACTCCCGCAGCAAGCTCTCCGTGCCGCTCGAGGTATCCCGCGCATCGAGGACGGCTGTCACCAGGAGCTCCAGGGCAGGGATGTGCTCGGAGGTGAAGACGGGTGAAGGGACGTATGGCAGTGCACCCATGACCGAGGCGCGGACCGGGTCCTGCTCGTTCTTGATGCGCGCGAGAAAGGCGAGCGTCTCCCCCATACCGCGGCGGGATTGCCCGGTGCAGTGCACGAGCAGCGAGAGCGCGGCGGCGCGCTCCTCGGCGTTGCTGGAGGAGGCCTCCTTCTGGAGGGGCTCGCGCGCGTGCTCGATGTCGCGCAGGGTGAGGGTGGTGAGATCCTGCTCCACCTCGAGGCGGAGCAGGCGCGTGGCCTCGGCATCACGGAGGGCAGGGGGCAGGACCTTGATCAGCATGTAGTGCAGGACGCACGGTGCCTCGCCCTCGAAGGTGTCGGTATAGACGGCCGCGCGCTCGGAAGGAGGCAGGGCCGCGAGGAGTTCCGCGAGGTGATGTGTGGCGTCCGCGAGGGCTCGCCCCAGGGCGACACGCTGCGCGTGGGAGAAGGCCCGGGCCCGGCGCAGCACGCTCCTGGGGATGCCCCGGTTGTTCAGGTGCTGGCGGTACGCCGGGCGTGCGAGGAACGCGGCGACCTGCTCGGGGTGGTTGCGCATGAGCCGTGACAGGAGAGTGGACTCGACGCTTCTCGACAGGGCGCCCGGGGGAAGGAGTTCCCAGACCAGGGCGAGCACCGCCGCGCCATGGTCCAGCGACAGCTCTTCCAGTGCCGCCAGGTAGGTAGTGATGCGGTGCTCGCGCTCGCGCTCCGGTGTGTGGGCGAGGTCCGATTGGAGGAAGCCCAGCACCACGTCCGGATGGCGGTGGACGAGGGTGCGCCAGCCATGGACCTCGTGTCCGAGCCGCGGCAGGAGTTGGCGCACCGCCTCCGCGCCCAGGGCGGGGAGGAGGAGGGCGGCCTCGGCGGCACCGTGGCGGGAGTGGACGGAGGGGAGCAGGCGGGCCGCGAGGGCTCCTCTCCGGGCGAGTGCCACGCCCTTGAGGATGCGGCGCCGGACGAAGGGCGCCAGGTCCGGGAGGGCCCGCTCGAGCGCCGCGTCGTCCTGGATGAAGTCCCCGGCGAAGGCGGCGGCCCGGCCGCGGACGAGGCAGGAGGGATGGGTGAGGCCGCGCAGCAGGGGGCCTTCGTCGCGAGCGCCACGGGCCAGCTCGAGCGCGAGGCACGCCTCGTAGGCGTCACCGGAGAGGAGCTCGGCCATGAGCCGTGTGAGCTCGGGAGCCCCTCGGGTGTCGCGTCCCAGGGTGGCCACTCGCGCGATGCGTGCGCCGTACCCCAGGGAATTCAGCTCCGATAGCAACGCTTCGCGTGATGGAACCCGCAAAACCCCTCCCTCTCGTTGGGAATGACGCCGAGGCGGACCGCGCTGTGGACGTGTGGAGGGGCTCGGTCCTGACAGGAGGCGCGAAGCTCACGCCGACGTCTGGGTCGGGCAGCGCGTACATGGCCACCCGGGCCCTGTCTCCGTCGAGCGACTCCAGCAGCACGGGCACCGCCCGCTCCGGCTGGTCCAGCCACGCGAGCGCGCCGAGCGCTCCCTCCACGATGGGCACTTCCTCCGAGTGGAGGAAGGACGTGAGGTCCTCCACCCGGGTGACCTGGAGGCGGGGGGGCGCCAGGCATGGATCTCGTGTCCGAGCCGCGGCAGGAGTTGGCGCACCGCCTCCGCGCCCAGGGCGGGGAGGAGGAGGGCGGCCTCGGCGGCACCGTGGCGGGAGTGGACGGAGGGGAGCAGGCGGGCCGCGAGGGCTCCTCTCCGGGCGAGTGCCACGCCCTTGAGGATGCGGCGCCGGACGAAGGGCGCCAGGTCCGGGAGGGCCCGCTCGAGCGCCGCGTCGTCCTGGATGAAGTCTCCGGCGAAGGCGACGGCCCGCGTGGGTTGGACTCGTGCTGGAGGCCCCTTCGGGCCTCCCGGAGCCCACGCTCACTTCTTCCAGGGGTCTCCCTTGTTGAAGTCATCGTACTTGAAGTCCTTCCAGTCGTTGTTGGCATTGGGCATCTTGACTCCTCCCGCCATCTTCACCTTCTGCAGCTCGATGGGCTGGCCCGTCTTCATCGCGGCGACGAAGGTGTGGTGGCCATCGCCCGCGAGCGAGAGCTTCATGCCTTCCTCCGGTTTGTTGGCATTCTTGTACGTTTCATAGACCGGCACTTTGGGCGGAGTGGCCGGCGGGTTCTTCGCCCAGCCGTCGATCTTGCCCTGCACGATACTCTTGCTCACGCTCCCCTGCATCGGGACGATGTCTGTGTAGGTTTTGTTCCCTGGCAGATCGACCTTGGGCGGATTGTAGAGCCGGGTCGCGATAAGTGTCTGACCCTGGCCGATCCTCCCGGAGGCTTTCTCCCAACCGCTCTCATCGAGCAGGGGGTTGGAGCCCGGGGTTGAGGTCTTGGGGGTGGGGGTCGCGGTGGACGCCTGGGGG
>NZ_ANAH02000037.1 GCF_000335475.2 Cystobacter fuscus DSM 2262
CTGGCGCACACGAATCGTCTGACACCTTCTCGCCTTCTCGGGGGCGAGAGGCATCGACGGCGAGTGCTACAAGCCGCTACATTGCCGCGCGTGCGGAAGACCCTCCTGACCACTGGCCTGGCGTTGCTGCTCTCCTCGTGCGGTGAGGTCCCGGACCCCAGGACGCCCGGGGTCGTGGAGCCCGAGCCCCCGGCGCCCGAGCCCGAGCCGCCTCCCGGGATGCAGCGCGTGGAGGTGTCACATGCGCGCGAGCTGCGCGGGGTGTGGGTGGCCACGGTGTCGCGGCTCGACTGGCCCGCGGCCGCCGCCCTGCCGCCCACGGAGGGCCGGGCCTCGCTGGACAAGCTGGTGGAGGAACTGGCGGCGCTCGGCTTCAACGCGCTCTTCTTCCAGGTCCGCCCGGAGTCCGATGCGCTCTACTCCTCGTCACTCGAGCCCTGGAGCCGCTTCCTCTCCGGCACGCAGGGCGTGGACCCCGGGTGGGATCCGCTCGAGTACCTGCTCGGAGCGGCCCACGCGCGGGGCCTGGAAGTGCATGCGTGGGTGAACCCCTACCGGGGCCTCGCGTCCACCACGGTGGTGGCCGCGCCGGGGCACGTGACGAAGCAGCTGCCGGACGCGGCGGTGACCTACAACAACGCCGTGGTGATGAACCCGGGTGAGCCCTCGGTGCGCCAGCACGTGAAGGCCGTGGTGAAGGACCTGCTCGACCACTACGACGTGGATGGCCTGCACTTCGACGACTACTTCTACCCGTACCCCGACAGCAAGAGCACGCCCTTCCCGGACGACGCGACCTACGCGCGCTACCAGGAGGCGGGCGGCACTCTCGCCAAGGGGGACTGGCGGCGCGACAACGTCAACACGCTGGTGCGCGAGGTGATGGAGCTCATCGTCGCCGAGCACCCGCACGTGCGATTTGGCATCTCGCCCATCGGCATCTGGAAGAACGGCGAGCCGGTGCCCGGCTTCGACGCCTACAACGCCATCGCGTGTGACGCCGTGACGTGGATGAAGGAGGGGTGGATCGACTACCTGGCGCCGCAGCTCTACTGGCGCGAGTCGTCCAAACAGGCCTACTCGACGCTGTCCACCTGGTGGGCGAGCCACCCGCGGCCCGGCGTGCATGTCTTCCCGGGCCACGCCGTGCACAACCTGTCCGCGGAGCTGCAGAACTGGCCCCTGTCGGAGATCAGGGATCAGGTCTCCTTCACCCGCGGGCTGCGCGCGAGCAACGCCCAGGGCGACCTGCACTTCCGCGCGAAGTTCATCCTCGATGACACCAAGGGCGTGAAGGCGCTCTTCCGGGACGAGCTGTATGGGCAACCGGCCCTGCCTCCGGCGGTCTTGCGCCCAGGTTCGACCGTGGCGCCCCCCGAGCCCTTCGTGACGCTCGAGGGCCACTTGGCGCACGTGACGAACCCACGGCCGCTCGACACGCGCTTCCACCTGCTCTATCGCGAGACGTCCCCCGGCAAATGGAAGCTCGAGCGCGTGGTGGGCGGAGCCCAGGCGGTGTTCGAGGTCGACAGCGGCACGTGGGCCGTGAGCGACCTGGGCCGTGGCGGCGCGGAGAGCCAGGGCGTGCGCTTCACCGTGCCGCCTGGGTAGGCGTCCACGCGAAGAGCGGCCGAGAGCCCCTCCTTGTGAAAGCGCCGGTGCAACTCGCAGGTGAAGAGAATGTTCTCGAGCTTCGCCGTGCCGTAGGCGAGCGCAGGCGTGAAGACACGATCGTGATTGAGGTCGTCCGCTGAGAAGGCGTCAAAGGACCCGTTCCGACCTCTCGTCTCCTACGAATCGTCTGACACCTCTCCGGGGACACCTCTCCGGGACACATTCTCCGAGCTCTCTCCTCGAAGCCCGGCTGGCTCGTCGAACCAATGAAGACATCCTGCTCGCATCTACCTTGAAGGTTGACTCCCGTGCCACGATGCGCGAGCGTCGCGAGGACGTACTCCGGGCCACCACGCGGAGTGATTGAAGGAGAAGGCGCGAGTGTCAGACGAGAAGGACTGGAAGATGGGCGGGAGCTACCCGGGGATGGAACCGGGTCTGGGATGCCTCCACGATGCGCACCACCCCGATACGGGCGCACCGGGGCTGGTGTTGACGTCAGACGAGCGTGTGGACTGGAGTTTCCAGGACGACTGGCGGGTGAGCCTGTCGTGCAAGCGCGATTCGGCCACCGTGAAGCTGCTGGTGGAGGAGGCGCCCGCGGAGGGAGAAGTCTCGACACTGGTCAACATGTTCGTGCTGATCACCAGCGCCTTCTCGCGCGTGGAGGACCATTCCCGGCTCCAAGCCCACCTCACCTCGAAGCCCGAGGCGCGAAAGCCCGGGTGGATGGCTCGTCTCCCGCTGCCGAGGAACGTAACGGGGTGGGCCTTCGCGGGACTTGTGGTGCTCGCCCTGAGCGCCTGCATCTACGGCCTCCAGGCGGTACGCACTCCCGAGGACACGACGAGCCAGTCACCTGACGCAAGCGCTGAAACCTTCGCGCAGGAGCCTGACTTCATCAACGCGGTTGAACCGGAAGCGACCGGCATCGCGTATCCCCTACCCGCGAAGCCGTACAAAAAGCAGGCGGTTCCGCCCTGCCAGACGACGCTCGGTGAAGAGGAGATCAATGGCGGCTGCTGGATGGACATGAACCAGAAGCCGCCGTGCTACGCGAACCGGGCCGAGTACAAGGGCAAGTGCTATATGCCCGTCTCCAAGGACCGCAGCGGCGATAGCCCCGCGCAAGCCGTGGACCCGTAAATGTAGACGCGCGCGTCCTACGCGCGTCACACCACGAGACAAGCGAAAGTGGATAGGTTCGATGTTGGGAGCGCCATTGACTATGGCCAGAGATATGATGACGTCGCGTATTGGAGGATTCGCGGGAGAGAGCAGCAGTTGATTGATTCCCTGGGAGGCGCCCGCTCCGACACCGGAGAGCCCTATCGCACCGAGAATGCCGTACGCGGCGTGGCGAAGGACAACCCGCGAGGTCGGCGGTTTGACGAAGCCGCCACGGAGTTGTGGGGCCCGATTCACCCTTACGCGGGATATTAGCAGATGCCGCGCCTCTATAAGTCCGGATCGTTCTTGAGAATTCCCCTCGCGGACGGCTCCTTTGGCTACGGCTGGGTGCTGAACATGCCGCATGATGCCTATTACGATTATAGGACCGACACTCCGGATTCAGACCTGGACCGGATTGCCTCCATGCCCATCCTCTTCAAGATCGCTGTCCGCCATATGGACGAGAGGGGGTGGGAAGTCATCGGGTGGAGGAAACTGGAAGAGCAGTTTTCTCAACCCATCGTTCAGTTCATGCAGGACCGGGGGAACTTCCGCGACTGCTTGATCTTCGACACCGTCGGCAATGAGAGAAGTGCGGAACCGCAAGAGTGCATCGGGCTCGAGCGCGCCTCTGTTTGGGAAGAGGTGGGGGTGGAGGAACGCCTTCTCGACACCTTCATGGGACGGCCCAACGCCACTGCGGAGCGACACAAGGTCCGCCTGAAATAGGGGAACCTCCAGCAGATGAAGACTGGCAACCAGGACCGCCATACCAAGGCCCAGGCGCAGAACACCAATGCCCTCAACGCGATGCAGGAGATCGCGAATGGCGGCAAGGAGGTCCGGCTCTTCCTTCTCTCCATGGACACTACCTCCCGTGTAGCCGACTTACGAGGTATGTCCACAAAAACGGATCAGGCCCACGAGTCCTTTGACACCGTCTCCGGGACACCGTCTCCGGCTTGTCCGATGGTGCGCGGCCTATGCGCTCCCCTCAAGTGCGCGCTGATGAGGTTTGAAGGCGTCGTAGACATGGTCCATGAAGGCACGAATCCGCCTGTTGTTGCGAAGCTCGGGCAACGTCAGCACCCAGAGATCGCGCGCCTCTTCGGAGAGGCGCGCTCCCACGCGCACCAGCCCTGGATCGGCATCGCCGTCGAAGCACGCCAGGAAGGTGACGCCCATGCCGGCGGAGAGCGCGCGCCGGCGGACCGCGAAGTCGTCGGAACGCAGCGACACCTTGGCTCCCGGCGCGTTCCGGGCCAGCCAGTCATCGAGCCAACGCCCATCGGAGCGCTCGTCCGAATGCAGCCACGGAAAATCCGCGAGGGTGGCACCAGGGCCCAGCCGATCGACGAGTGAACGCGCGGCGTAGGCCTCTAACTGCATTCGACCGACGCGGCGGCCCACCAGGCCCTCCGCCGGATTGTTGCCCAGACGCAGCGCCACATCGGCCTCGCGGCGAATGAGCGACACCTGCTCATTGGTCACGCCGAGGGTCACCTCCACCCCGGGATAGCGCTGGATGAAGCTGGAAAACACCTCGGGAAAACCCGCGAACAGGAAGTCCACCGTCGAGACCCGCAGCCGGCCGCGGAGCTCGGCGTCACGGCCCAGAAGCCGCCCCTCGGTCACGTGGATCTCCGCCTCCAGCCGCGCCGCGGTCTCGGCCAGCTCGTCGCCGGCGGCCGTGGCCGCGAAGCCTTCTTCGGTGCGGTCGAAGAGCCGGACGCCCAGCCGATCCTCGGCCTCCTTCAGGCGCCGCCCGACGGTGGTCCGGGAGACCCCGAGGGTGGCGGCGGCGCCGGACAACGTCTTCTCGCGGTGGATCGCCAGCACGTAGCGAAGGTCGTCCCAGTCCATGCGCACATTTTTGCACGCCGGCATCCCGAAATCATGCGTGGGGCGCCAGTTTCCGCACGCGTAGGGTGGTCCTCATGCGAACCATCTTGCAAAGTGGTTACGGAGAGCCTGAACGCGTCCTGGTGCAGGGCGAGAGCGACATCCCCACGCCGGGCGACGGCGAAGTCCTCGTCCGTGTGCACGCGACGTCGGTGAACACGCCGGACTGCATCGCCACCCTCGGAGTTCCCTACGCGCTGCGCCTGGTGTCCGGCCTCCGTGCGCCCATGTCGCCGGTCCGCGGCTCGGACGTCGCCGGCGTCGTGGAAGCGGTGGGCGCCCACGTGACCGGCTTCGCACCCGGCGACGCCGTGTTCGGCTCGGTGTGGACGGGAGGTTACAAGCGCGGCGCTCCTGGGACCTTCTGCGAATACACCGTGGTCCCGGCGACACAACTGGCGCACAAGCCGGCGCAGCTCAGCTTCGAGGAAGCCGCCGGGGCGGTGATGTCGGGCGTGACGGCGCTGGTGGCCATGCGCGATGTCGCTCGCGTCCGCGCAGGTCAGCAGGTGCTCGTCAACGGTGCCTCCGGTGGCCTGGGGACGTTCGCCGTGCAGATCGCCAGGGCCTTGGGTGCCAGGGTCACGGGCGTGTGCAGCACGAGGAACGTCGAGCTGGTGCGTTCGCTCGGTGCCTCCCACGTCATCGACTACACGCGGACGAGCTACCTGGAGCAGGACGCGCGCTACGACGTGGTGATGGACAACGTGATGAACCACCCTCCGTCGGTCTCGGCGCGCGTCCTCACCGCGAATGGGATGTTGCTGCCCAACAGCATCGGCAGCATCGGCACCCACAAGTGGCTGGGAACGCTGCCCAGCATGGCGTTCGGGGCGCTATTCAAGTCCAGGCAGTGGCGCACGATTCAATTCGTCCCGTCACGCAAGAACCTCGAGGACATCGGCGCGCTGATTCAATCGGGCGCCGTGAAGGTCGTGATCGACAGGACCTATCCGCTCGCGCACGCCGGCCAGGCCGTGGCGCACATGGTGAGCAGGCGCGCGCGCGGACAGATCGTGATCAGCACCATGTAGGCAACGGCGAGCAGGCGTCCCCCCTTCCGGGGAAGGAGTCAAAGGACTCGTTCCGACCTCTCGTCTCCTACAAATCGTCTGACACCTTCTTCCGCTCAGCGCTTCGTGGCGGGCGCGTGGAGGATGAGGCTCGCGACGGAGACGCCCACCGCGCGGCCCATCCCCTCCAGTTCCGGCAGGCGCGCCGCCTTGTGCCCGAGGAACCCCTCCGTCCACAGCGAGGTGAAGCCATGCACCGCGCTCCAGGCGGACACCGCCACCACCCACGTGTCCGGCTCGGATAGCTCCGGGCGGGCCTCGGCCACCGCGCCGCGTATCAGTTCGAACGACTCCGTGCCCAGGCGGTGGTACTCCTCGAAGCGCGGCTCCTTCAGCTCCGGCAGGAACATGACGCGGTAGTGCGCCGCGTGCTTCACCGCGAACTGGATGTAGGCCGCCGCCATCCCCTCCAGCCGCTCCGCCCAGCCGCCGCTCGCCTCCCGGGCCTGCTTCATCGCCGCGTTCAGCGCGACGAAGCCCTCCTCCGCCACCGCCGCCAGCAGTGACTGCTTGTCCGGGAAGTGGTGATAGGGCGCCGCCGCGCTGACGCCCGCCCGCCGCGCCACCTCGCGCAGCGACAGCTCCGCCACGCCCTCTCGCGCCAACACCTCGAGCGCCGCCTCCACCAGCGCCCGCCGCAGGTCGCCGTGGTGGTAGCGCGCCCGCCTCTTTTCGCCCGTGCCTCGCTGCGCCATCGCTTCCCCCTCCTTACCGCCCCCGGGCTCCGAACGCTCATCTTGACACCGCTCAGATGAGCCGTTATCTCAATTTGAGCACTGTTCAGATTGGAGGCGGAATGAAGGCGTTCGTGACGGGAAGCACGGGGCTGTTGGGCGTCAACCTGGTGCGGCTGCTGCGCGAGCGGGGCCATGAGGTGCGCGCGCTGGCCCGCTCGCCGGAGAAGGCCCGGCGGCTGTTGGGGGACACCGGCGCGGAGGTGGTGGCGGGGGACTTGGAGGACGTGGACGCCTTCGCCCCGGCGCTGGGCGGCTGCGACGTGGTGTTCCACACGGCCGCCTACTTCCGGGAGTACTTCGGCCCCGGGGACCACTGGCCCGCGCTGGAGCGGCTCAACGTCCACGCCCCCCTCCAGCTCGCGAGGGTGGCGTCGCGCGCCGGGGTGCGCCGCTTCGTGCACACCGGCTCGTCGAGCGTGATTGGCCGCGCGAAGGACGGTGGCCCCGGGGACGAGAGCTCCCCTCCGGACCGGCTGGCACAGAGCAACCTGTACGCGCGTAGCAAGTTGGTCGCGAGCGAGCGCCTCCATGCGCTCGCGCCCGAGTTGCGCCCCATGGAGGTAGTGGAGGTGCTGCCAGGGTGGATGTTCGGCCCGTACGACGCGGCGCCCACGGGGAGCGGGCAGTTGGTGCTGGACTTCCTCCAGGGCAAGCTGCCCGGCGTCTTCGAGGGAGGGGCCTCCATGGCGGACGCCCGCGACGTGGCGGACGGAATGCTGCGCGTGGCGGAGCAGGGCCGCGCGGGGGAGCGGTACATCCTGTCCGGAGAGTACGCCTCGCTCGTGGACGTGACGCGGGAGCTGGCGGCGCTCTCGGGCCGGAAGCCGCCGAAGAAGCTCCCCTACCCTCTGGTGCTGGGCGTGGCCGCCACCTCCGAGCTGTGGGCGCGGATGAGCGGGAAGAGCACGGCGATGACCGTGGAGGGCGTGAGCACCATGCACGCCCGCAGCACCGTTTCCTCAACGAAGGCCCGAGTGGAGCTGGGCGCGAGCTTCCGGCCCCTGGCGCAGACGCTCGCCGACGAGCTGGCGTGGTTCCGCGAGGCGGGGCGGGTCTCCTGAGGGCAGGTCCAGGCGTGCACGGTGCGCACCGAGGCGGACACGTGGTCGTGCCTCAGCCTCTAAGCCACCCGAAACGTGTCCTCCTGCAGCTCCGAGTCCGCCTGCTTCCACGGCGACCGGCGCCGCGCGATGCTCAACGTCGCCTACTCCTGGTAGTTCAGAAGACGCCGCCCAGCCCCACCTGGGCGCCCTTCTGGGAGAAGGACAGCAGTGGCTGGAGCCGGGCGCGCCGCTGGAGCGCCCGCGCGGGCACGGCCGGTTGCGACAACTCGTAACCCAGGTGCGTGCCCACGAGCCCCAGGGCGAGGCCCACCGGCCAGAACTCGAACGTCCTGCTCGCCAGGATCAACGAGATGCCCGCCCCGAACCCAGCGGTGGCCCCGAGCATCGTCGCCCACAGGCGGCCATCGCCTCCCACCCATTCCCCACCGCCCCAGACGCCCAGGGAGTAACCCAAGGCGACGCCCAGGGTCGCTCCGCCCAGGCCGGGTCCAAGGCATTGCAGACCCGAGAACCAGCCGCCTCCGCTCGGCGTGCACAGCGCGTCCGCCACGAGGGCGCCTCCGACACCGCCCGCCACGGCGGCGAGTGAGCCCAGCCCGACGCCCGCCAGGATGCGCACGGCTCGAGGATGGCTCCGCTCCTCCACCGGCGTATCCCGAGCGAAGTCCGCGAACGCCTCGGCGCGCGCCACGCCGGGCAGGAGCATCCACACACACAACAGCCAGGAGAGCCGGGACCGAATCACAGTCATGAAGTCATGGGACTGCAAGCGCCCGGCCACCCCTGGAGCCAGGAGATTGGCCTTGAATGAGCACCCTCGTGCACACCCCAGGCACCTCACCTGTGAACGCCCCAACACAGACCGCGGTCACGAAGACTGCTCATCCTCCCCGTATGACGGGGTGATGTGGCTCGCAATGGCATACGACTCCTGAAGCAACCGAGCGCCGTGCGCCGCACCGGCCGCCCGTGAGTTCCAGGATTTCGGCCTGGATGTCCTCTGGTTCCATGCCAGCAAGGCGCGTACGCCAGCCATTGCCGCGGAGCTCGGCCGCGATCGCCATCAGAAGCCGCGGCGCGACTGGGAGTCGGTGAAGGTGGCGGTGATGCGTGACGCCCTGCGCGCCAAGTTCACCCAGCACCCGGAAATGCGCGAACTGCGGCTCGGTACTGGGGACGCGAAGCTCGTCGAGCATACGGAGAACGACGACTACTGGGGCGATGGCGGGGACGGCCGCGGCAAGAACATGCTGGGCCGTCTCCTCATGCAACCGCGGGACGAATTGCGCGCGGGCTAGAAGTACGGGCAGAGGTACACGTCGCGGCCACAGGCGTCACGCTCGACGCAGTAGCCGCCATCGCTCGTCTGCCAGGCGTAGGCCTGAGGCCTTCCGGGGCCACAATTCACGTACCGGTCGGGCACCGGGCAGTCGTTCGGGCCGTCGCAGTCGCTCTCCGCGTACTCCGCGGCCCGCTGCGTGGCCAGGGGTGCTTCGGTGCCGGAGGCCATGGGCTCCTCCTCGGTGACTCCCCCACATCCCGCCAGCGCCAGACCGCCCAGCATGAGCAACGAGCGGCTCCAGGACTTCACACGTTCCGACAAGAGGATCATCGAGCTCTCCCAGTGATGAGTGTCCGCGTCGAAGGGAAGACGCGGGGCGGTCATCTTCGCACGAAGCGCCCAGGGCAGGCCCACCGGCGGGTGCGGCGGGGCGCGTCGCGCGGGTCTGTGTTACCTGTGACGCCCTGGGAAGGCATCAAAGGACTCGTTCCGACCTCTCATCTCCTACGAATCGTCTCCTGTCGGGTAGACCGGGGCAGTTG
>NZ_ANAH02000038.1 GCF_000335475.2 Cystobacter fuscus DSM 2262
GGTCTTGCGCATCGCGCGCTTCTACCACCCAGTCGATGGTCCTTCAGATTTTTCAGCTATAACGGGTATTTCAGGGATGGTTGAAGACTCACCAGTCAGCTTCTCACCAAGGGAGGAGACGGGGAGCCCAAGAGCGGCACCGTCTCCTCGGCCCCACAATGGCCACCGGGACGACCGACAGTCTCCGAGTCGAGACTGCCGTCCAGCTCCACGCTCTCTTGCAGGGCCTGGGACGCGATTGGGCGTATAGCGGAAACAGCCGTGGGAACGGAGGCGGGTGATTGGCATGAAACGTGCTCCACCGAGGATCCTCAAGTTACTCGGGGGAAGTTATGCAAAGGCGGATGAAGCCCGATGGGCGCTTGGCGCCTGAGAGAGTTTGAGCGTGAAGGACAGTGTCTGGAGGCTCGCAAAAGCACCACGTCCAGCGCGCCGACAACTTCTCCAGTAGCGGCGCGGTCTTTTTTCCTAGAAAGAAAGAATCATGAAGTGGATTGTTGTCGTGTTGGGACTTGCCGCTGGAGTCTGGGCGGGCTGCGGAAAAACAGAGGACGAGCCTCGGGTTGAGGTGGAGCCGCAACTGTTGACGGAGCCTCGTCCGTTGCGGGCCGAGAAGGCGACGAAACAACTGGGGGAAGACTGCGGGGAGAATGGAGCCAGCGCATGCCTGTCTGGCATCTGCCTTCACGTGAAGCCCGGCCGCCATGAGGGATACGTGTGCAGCCAGTCCTGCCAGGCACAGACGGACTGTCCCTCGGACTGGCGCTGCTCTCAATTCTACCCGTCCTCCAAGAGGCGGTTGTGCGTTCCACTCGCCACGAGGGCTGATACCTCGGTTCCTTGAGGCCCCATTTCCAGACCATTCGTTGAGCCGGCGCGGGTGTGTCCGCGAGCCGGGTTTGTCTTCTATTGTCTGAGTGTCTATTCATGATGAATCAGAATTCTCCTTGTTCCACCAGGCTCCTCGTGTCGTCTGGAGCATCCTGGCCGTCTGCTGCTCGTCTGGTCGCGCTGTTCTGTCTGTTGGCCATGACTTCCGCTCGTGCCGATTTTGGCTATAAAGAACTGGTTACCAGTCCCGATGGAACCAGTCAGTCCGTCGTTACCTGGACATGCGAGTGCCCCGGCGAATCCGTGGGGGGGAAGCAGTGTGCTGCTTACGCCACTGATGGCGCGGGCAACGTGCCTGCCCACGAGCGCAAAGATTATGTGTTCCTTGAGGGCGGGGGATTCAATGCCTGCGCGAAAGGGTCTCAGTGGGAATGCAACAGCGACTTGGATTGCGTGAGATCAGGCGCTTTTGGCCAGGGTCAGTGTGTCGTCAATCCGGAGGCTCGACTGACGGTGACGGTGAGTGGGAATGAGTTTTTCGACCCCATCGTGGAGTGCTCATACCCGGTGCCGCCATCCGAGGTGTGTGATGGCCAGGACAATGATCTCGATGGGCAGACGGATGAAGACGGGTTCGGTGGAACGGTCTGCCAGCAGGACGGTGGAACCTCGGCGGGTCCGGACGCGGGTGGCGACGGTGGTTTGTCCTGTGGGTCGGAAATCTGTGCGGACGGCCAGGACAACGATTGCGATGGCGCGGTGGACGAGGACTGCGCGCCCGGGGAAATCGATGGTGGAGGGCCCGTGGGAAGCAATCGAGACCTCTACTGCTACGATCCCGTCAATCTCGCCTCGGGCTCCAGCTTCGAGCAGGTGAAGGACCTGAGTGTCGGGGATGGCCTCACCACCTTGTCCTTCGAGCGGACGTTCAGCTCGCGGGGCGATGAGTGGATATACGATGCGCCCCTGGTGGGAGTGCCCAAGCCCTTTGGCGGAAGCCCCAACAATCCCGAGTCCGTGGAATGGTGGCACAACTGGCTGAGCGTCGTGGTGGAACACCAATACTACTGGAGTGTCCGTACGCCGGATGGAGGCCTGTTGCGTTTCCTGCCGTGCGCGGGCTCGACTTGCGAGGCCGTGCCCGCGCAAGGAAACCAGTCCCGCCCAGAGCGCTTGAAGCGGACGCCCACGGGCTATGAGCTGCGTCAGTCGGATGGAACTCTGCTGGTCTATGAGTCCCTCTTCCTGTCACCGCGAGAGGGGCGGCGCCGCTATTTCCTGTCCCGGGTGGTCTCTGGAGCGGGAATCAACCTGGCGCAGTTGAACTATGCCCAGCCCAACCTGACCGGCTGTGCGCAGGGTGCGACGGGAAGCAGTCCGGGCGTCCCCTATCTCTCCAGTGTGCAGAGCCCCGCGGGAGCGAGCCTGAGCTTCGACTACCGTGTGCTTGCGCGTTCCGCGGGGGGCGTGGACTGTGTCATTGACCGGGTGCGCTCCCTGCCATACCAGGATCATCCGCAGGAGTCAGTGGTGTACGCCTACACCACACAAGGGGGAGTCGAGCGGCCAGGGCGTATCGGAACGGCGGAAAAACGCTCGCGCCTGGAGCGCTACCTCTACACGGCGGGAGAGTTTCAGCGCTCCGAGGCGGGAGTGCTGCTGGTGCGACATACGTATGGGGCGGATGGGCGTGTGGCCTCGGCGACAGGAGGAGGCCATGGTGCCGCGCTTTCCTGGGAGCCCACGGCGGGGGCTTGCCAACCGGGTTCCAATTGCTGCGGCCGGACGCCCCAGGTGCGCCAGGCGGTGGATTCCTACGCGGGACGGGGTGACGGCACCGAGGGGGCCGCCGGCCTGTTGAGCACCTATGCGACGCTTTCCAACTATGGCCAGGAGAACGCGCCGCGCATGTACCAGACGCAGGATGCATGCACGGTGAGTGGTGCCTGCAGCCCGGGCTCGGTTCGCTCGGAGTGGACCTGCTCCTCGCCCGGAAATCCCGGCAAGGAAATCGCGCGCAAGGACAAGCGGGGCAACTGGCAGGTGTTTGGCTACTCCTTGTCCCCCGAAGCCTCTCCCCGATTGGAGCTCGCCAGTGTCAAGCGGGGTGCCTCGGACATGCTCGGGACGGGAGCCCTGGAGGAAACACAGTACACCTATACCTACTCCAACGGTCAGCAACTGCCGCAGGTGGAGGAGGAGGCCAGTGTCCTGGGGGGAGCCACGAACCGCAAGCGCACGCTCCACGTCTATGCTCCCGGAACGAATCGCACGAAGGCCCTCATTCGCTCCGGATGGACGCGGATCCGCGGGAGCAACGGCACCTGGACGACCGAACGCCGTTTCGTGGGCACCTTTTTCCTCACCACCTTCAATGAAGACCAGGAGGATCCATTGGGCCGGGTGAGGGAGATTCATGGTCCATGCTGGGTGGCCAGCGAGTCCGCCACGGATTGCCCCACGACGGCGCCCTATCCTGTGACGCGCTACGTATATTTCGAGCCGAACGCCACTCACGCGCATGGCAACCGGTTGTCCCAGACGCTTGTCTACCCCGCTGGAGGCCCAGTGGACCCGAGTTCGGTCGTCCTGGAGACCGGATACGACCACGAGTTCGGTTCCGGTTGGAGCCGCATCGAGACCATCGTTGACGCCAATTGGCGGCTTACCAAGAACTTCTACAATGAAGACCGGCTCGTGAGGACGGAGGAGGGCGCCCATGAGGCGTATCGTTCGAAGCTCATCACCTACGGCTATCAGAGCGACAAGTACTTGAGCTACATCAGCAATCCCGAGGAAGACTTCCATGTCTTCTGCTACCGTACGGGTGCCTCGCCGGACGGGCGCTGCTCTAGTGGCGCGATGTCGGACAAACTCCAATGGGTGGCGCATGCCAGTGGGGCGGATGGGACGGGCTGGACGGAGAAGACCGTCTACGCCTACTGGCCGGATGGAACGCTGAAAGAGGAGCGTTTCCTGCTCCAGACGGGGACTGGGGTCCAGACGAGGCGGGTGATGAAGTACGCGGCGGATGCACACAAGCGTCCGACGTGGAACAAGTGGGGAGAAGGCGCGGGGAGCTTCAGCGCGGCGAAGTCCTTCGATGGCGCGGACAACCTGACGGGAGTGGGGCATGCCTTCAACAACCCGCCCGCCTGGTGCGGCGGGGTGAAGATGGGAGTGGGTCCGCTGGAGAACGGCACGCCGCTGTCGCAGTTGTGCTCCTCGCTGGCCTATGACCGGGCCAACCGCCTGGTGCAGGTGGACGAGTACCCGGCGGACGGCGTCTCCCAGCGCACGCTCTTCACCTATGACGTGCAGGGCAACGTGTCCGGCGTGAAGGTGGGCTGCCAGTCCACGGATACGTTCGCCACCTGCGCCCAGCCCGCGTCCACGTACGCGTATGACGATTTCGGCCAGGTGGTGGAATTGTCCCTGCCGCACGCGGACGGCCCGGTGCGCTACGCCTATGATGCCCAGGGCAATCAGGTGGTGAAGGAGACGGCGGCCATGCGTCAGGCCGGCGAGTATGTTCTCTCCACCTACGACATGCTCTCGCGCCTGGTGTCCGTCCAGCGGGTGCATGCCACGGGAAGCGAGCTGCTCTATCGTCTGGGTTACAATGACCAGAGAGCACCTCCCTCGAGCTGCCCGGCGATGGAATACACGAAGGGCCGGCTTCGCTACCGCGAGGACTCTTTTGGCACCACCTGGTTCTCGTATGATTTGTGGGGCAACGTGGTGGGGGAGATTCGGGTGAGGGCGGGGGCCACGATGTGTGGCGACGTGGCCAACGCGAACCCGCACACCCGCTACACCTACACGCGCAATGGCAACCTGCGGTCGGTGACGTACCCGAACGGACGGACGGTGACGTACGTGTACGGGACGGGAGGCAACACCAACCGGGTGAGCGCGGTGGACGTGACGCTGTACGACGGGACGGCGTGGACGACACGGCGGCTGCTGAGCAACGTCACTTGGGAGCCCTATGGCGGGCTGCGGGGCTACACGCTCAACCAGCCCGGAACGGGTGGCAGCATGACGGTGGAGTACGGCCTGGGGGATGATGGCTCGGTGCCGCCGGCGGGTTGCTCCACCAGCTTCCCCTCTGCGGCGAACTCGGACCTGACGGGGCGGTTGCGCAGCCTGCGCGTGTCCTCGGGCAGTGTGGCGATGGGCGCGGGCACGGGGGACATCTACCAGCGGACATACACGTGGAAGGCGGACCAGGTGGTGCGCACGGACACGTGCCTGCTGGGGCAGAATGCGACGCCGATGCAGGAGACGTACGCCTATGATCGGACGCTGCGCCTGACGGGAGCGGGCCGGACCGCGGGCAACTTCAGTGCGACGGGAGGGGCGTTCGGCTCACGCGCCTACACGTATGATGGACGAGGCAACCGCACGGCCATGACGAACGACGGCTCGGCCTACTTCCTGAGCTACGCGACAGACAGCGCGGCGCACAGGGACAGGTTGGTGGGATGGGGCTCGAGCGCGGCCAACAGCCAGCTGGGGTACACGCTGGCGTACGACGCTGAGGGACGCGTCACGCGCAAGGCGGACCTCGGCGAGGACACCACCCTGGCCTTTGAGTACGGGCAATCGGTGGGAGTGGCCACCGAGAGCGTCTTCCGGACGGTGGAGGTGAATGGGGCCTTCTACAACTACTACTACGACGGGCTGGGACGCCGGAGGCAGAAGAGCTACCCGGGAGGAACGAGCGACGAGTTCTTCTACACGGGGGCCAACCAGCTGCTGGTGGACCGGGGAAGCAGCGACGTGGTGACGCCCGTGGCGCACTACACGCAGGACGACTACGTGTGGCTGGGCGGGCGGCCGGTGGCGCTGGTGCGGGGTAAGTTGAGCACCACATGGACGCGGCTGGCGGACATGTCGGCGGACTGCTCGCGCAACGGGGAAGCGGCGGCGTGCGGAGTGTACTTCCCGGTGACGGACCACCTGGGCAAGCCCGTGCTGATGTTGGATGGAAACGGGAAGGTGGCGGGAGCGGTGGACTATGAGCCGTTCGGTCAGGTCAACCGGGTGGGACTGGTGGCGGAGACAGCGCACCCGCTCAACAACAACAGTGCCTCCAGCCAGATGCTGGGAACCATGGAACAGCCCACGGGGACGTCGCCGTTGGCGAACCACGCGACGTCCGTGAGGATGCGGGCCTTGTTCCACAAGGTGGACCTGAGAGCGGGTCAGGTGGAGGTGGTGGACGCGGACCAGGGAACGGTGTTGGCGTCCGTGTCGGGGACGGGCCGAGGGCGGACCTGGTCGGACTGGGTGACGCCCTCCACGGGGCGCGCGAACGTGAGGCTGGTCTGGCCCGGTGGGCCGGCGAACACGACGTCCCAGGGTGTAGTGCTGGAAGGCTACGAGTATCAGCGCTACCAGACGGGGGCCCAACCCTTCTGGACGCCCATTCGCTTCCCCGGCCAGTACCACGACACGGAGACGGACCTCTTCGAGAACTGGAACCGTTACTACGACCCGAGCATCGGGCGGTACTTGCAATCAGAACCGATGCTGCAAATGCCCATGGTGGTTCAAGACTATGCACGGAAGGGCCAAGTCCTGACGCCATATGCATATGGACTGAACAATCCTCTTCACTTCGTCGACCCCAATGGCCTTATTCCAATTGACACCGTTTGGGACGCCGGAAACGTCATCTATGACATCGTTGTCCAGGACTGGACGGCGCTCGGCTTGGATGTGGCCGCGATGGCCGTGCCCTACGTGCCAGCGGGTACTACAAAAGCTGCCAGCTTTTGTAGTGCGGCCGTAAAGGCCGGCA
This sequence comes from Cystobacter fuscus DSM 2262, assembly GCF_000335475.2. Lineage (NCBI taxonomy): Bacteria > Pseudomonadati > Myxococcota > Myxococcia > Myxococcales > Archangiaceae > Cystobacter > Cystobacter fuscus. The sequence goes on from NZ_ANAH02000038.1 coordinate 6,641, forward strand.
GTGACGCGGCGAGTTCACTAATGGGCGCGCAGCTCAAAGAGTACCTACGGCAAGCTGCGAAATACGGCTCGGACGGTGTAAAGGCATTGGCGAACGGGCGCTTCAGGTTCTATGGCGAAATAATGCCTGCAACGAAACCGGGGGAGATGATCGGACGGCGAGTGGTTCGTGAGTGGGATCCTGTCACCGGCGCAAAGCGGATCTGGCACGAGACAATTGATCAGCAAGGCAGGGTCCGCCAAATTCGGCCTGAGGAGAGCGTGACTGGAGGCAAGAAGGTCCACTATACGTTCGATAAGGACGGTAATTTCACGGGGAGTTGGTGATGATTGTTCATCTTTCAGATATTCAGCGGGCCTTCGATGAATTGATTGCCGGGACACGTTCTCGTGAGGATCTTTCCTCCTGGGCACGAACACTGCGGATCAGTGACGACGAGGGCCAACTCTTGTTCGAGCCAGCCGCAATGCAAGATCTGATCTGGCGTTCGATTCTTTACCTTGAAGGCGTTGACCTGAAGGACAGTCCCAACTCCTATCTTCACGTCCCCGAGGACTTCATTGCGTTCAGATCAAAGCTTGGAATTTGAGCGCAACATCTAAACCACCGCTCTCGATTCTCAATCGCGATTGGTGGACAGCTGAGCATGAGTTGAAGGGGCTGCGCGGCAGGTGCGCCCCCTCGCCAGGCTCCGGATGCGCAGAATTCTGAAACTCAGAAAATCCCTATCCTGGCGAAGGATAGGGTCTGTTCGGTCGGGGAAGTAGCACTGCTCATTCCAAACAGTCGCCTATCCCGAGAAGACGGCGCGGCGCTCCTTGAGGAGGG
>NZ_ANAH02000039.1 GCF_000335475.2 Cystobacter fuscus DSM 2262
GGCCACTGGGCCGGCGTGTGCCCCATGGGGCTGCACCTCGTCTCCACCGGCACGGCGCACAGCCCTCGTGGCACCCGTCCGCAGCCCTCCTCGACCCCTCGGCTCCAGCCCTCTCCCTCAACACCGCCCCCATCCCTCCTATACGCATCCTCCAATCGGGTCCTGGTGGGGCCGTTCGGAGTATGGAAGCGCGCCCCGACAACGATGGACGAGCACGCGGGGGGAGTGGCACACGGCAGCCGCAGCTCGGGCCTGTGGAGGGCTCCCTTACCGCGGTTGGGTGATGATGAGATTGTAGACAGCCCAGAGGAAGGGGAACAGCGCGGCGCTGCCTCCGAGGAGCCAGTGGGCCAGCAGTTTCTTCATCATCGGGTCGAACATGGACACGTCCTTTCGCCAAGCGAGGTAGGGAATTCGATCCGCCGTACACCGCGCCTGTGCCATCCACGTGTGCCACGACTCATAAAATCTGTCGCGTCTACTTCCCTGCTCCAGCCCGCCGCCCAGCAACAGGGCCCCCATTCCGCCTATACGCGAAGCGCAGCCCCCTCACCACTGCGGTTTGTGACGTGTGCGGCCGACGCAGCGTGGATGACCTGATGGCCACGTGCTCGCCCGTGGTCACTTGACTGCTCGCCCTCGGAGGATGAGTCAGCCGTCGACCCGGGCCAGGGCCTCGTCGGAGATCTCCAGGAGGAGCTTGTCGTGCGCACGCCGGGACTGGTTCCGCTGGAGGGCGTCGCGCCAGCCTTCCAGCGGGTAGGTCCGGGTGATGGGAACGCGGAGGCGACCTCGCGCGGCCAGCCGCGCGAACTCCGGCAGCTGGTCGTACCGCAACGCGGTCTGGCCCATCCGCAAGCCGAATGCCTTGCCCCCGAAGTTGCCCACGGTCATCACCCGGTCAGGCGCGCCCGTGACCTGGCTCAACGCGGGGATGAACTCGCTGGCCGGGCCCGTGTCGAGGGCGCGCTCAACGGGCCTGCGGGCCAGTGCGGCCACTCGCTCGGCTAGGCCGTCACCGTAGTACGTGACCAGGGAACCCAGGGCCCGCAGGTCCTCGGCATAGGTGGGGCCCACGGTCGCGCTCACGCGAGCGTTCTGGAGCACCTGGGGTTGCCCACGACGAGTGCGCACCTGGCCCCTGCGCGAGAGCCATATAAGGCTGCGTGGTGTTGAAGCTCAAGACCCCCCAAGAAACCCAGGGCCCATGCCGCGCACCTCCTGGGAGGGCAGCCCAGGCAGACGTGTGCCCCAAGAGAGCTGCACAGCGTCTCCACTGGCCCGGCGTACAGCCCTGACCTCACCCCTCTGCGGCCATTCTCGCCCCCTCCGCGCCATCCCCACCCTCTACAGGGCCCCTCCCTCCTATACGCGATTTGTGTTAGACCCCCGTCGGCGGCAGTTTTCTGCCACACTGCTCCAACCCGTTGCCTTTGGTATTGCCCCAATTTTCTTGTGCGACAGATGCGCCATGTTCCTCTTGTTCACTCCGATCTATACTGTCGGACGGTCGGACGGTAGGAGGATCTCGGCGTGGCGAACACCAGCTTTGATGATGCACCACTTGAACTACGCAACATCGAACCCAAGGATATCTTACGGCACATGGGAGTTCCCGAGGAGCCTGGGCTCTATGTCCTCGGCTGCTTCGAACGGAGGGTGACACTGCTGTCCCAGCAGGTACGTGCGCTTAACCTCGTTTATGCTCTTTGTGAGAGGAATCTGCTGCTGCCAGAGGGAAGAGTATGCGTCATCGGCGGAGGCGCGGCAGGAATGACTGTGGCAGCAGCAGCGGCTAGGCGGGGTGGACGCGTCGTGCTCCTGGAGCAAAGAAGCGAGCTGCTATCACTATTCGGTGGCAACCACTCCCGCTTTTTACACCCTTACATCTATGACTGGCCCGAAGAGCATCGCGGGCGCCCCGAAGGAGTGCACCCAGAAGAAGCCGGACTACCGCTGCTGTCGTGGACTGCGAACCAAGCAGGCAAAGTCGCTCGCGAACTCAAGCAGGCATGGGATGCACTACCTGAGAGCGCGAACATCAGAGTCATACCCAACGCTCGGCACATCAAAATCGGAAAGCGCCAAGGGCAGTCTCGCTCCGTGTCATGGAATGCCCCTGGATTCAATCCAGAAGACTTCGAATTGGTGGTGCTTGCGGTGGGGTTCGGATTGGAGCGTGAAAAGCAAGGACTCGACTGGCAATCGTACTGGCGGGACGACCATCTCCACCAAGAAGTACTCGACGGGCGCCGCCGACACCTCATTTCCGGGTGCGGAGATGGCGGGCTGGTAGATCTCTTGCGCGTGAAATTAAATCGCTTCCAACATGAGACAGTCGTCGATGAACTTTTGAGTAGTCCATCGCTGGATGAAGTGAAGAAGAGATTGGTGGCGCTTGAGCAAGAGGCCCTCAATATTCATGAGCGCGAAGGAGAGGCCGCTTCGAGCAAGTTGCTCACACAGCAGTACCTGAACCTTAAGGTGCCGGATGACTTCAACACGGCATTCCAGAAAAGACAGCGCCAGGACACGGAAGCCGTGCTCAATGGGCGAGGAGATTGGCCACTAACGCTTAATGCCAGCATCCTCAACCGCTTCTTGGTGTCGCGCCTACTGCGGAATGGTATGGAGTACCGCGGGGGCGAGTTCAAGCACGAGAAGAAAGAAGGTAACATTTACGAGGTGCGTTTTGAGTCCGGATCGCCGGACCATTTTCACCGAATCATCTGCCGGTGGGGCGCACTTTCGGCGGTCGACACGTCTTTTCCTGAGTTCAAAGACAAGTTCGACAAGCTGCGCGATCGTGGTGAACTGGATCAGACGCGCTGGCGCCTTTGGACAAAGGGGTATTTTGACTTGAAGCGCAGAGGCGAACGTCCTGGTGAGACGCAATCTGGCTCATTACCAGCAAGGGCTGCCTTGAACTCTGAGTCAGCACCCGAGGTATCGTCCTCTGACGCTGTGTCGGAAACCGCGCCGTCTGGGGGGGAATCACCTTTCCCTAATGTTAACAACAGCAAGAAGCAGCCACAGGAACTGTATGCGGGCCTAATTGAGGAATGGGCAAGATTTGCAGATTTGGACAAATGGGAAGCTCGGATGTCGAGCGTGTTTCTTGAAGATCAGCCAAGATTGTCCATTAACATGGTTGACACACTGGGATCGGTGAGTGATTGGATATTCAGGCGCATCTGGCCGCAAAAATATCTGGATCTTGAAGCTGCCTTTCTGAATTTTGGGGATGTATGTGGGGATTTTCTTGATGTATTCCATAGACATTCAGTAATGCGTGGGGCAAAACATGTGACTGAGCGATTTTACAAATTGCGGTGGCATGAAGAGAGAGAGTACCAACGACTATTGGCTCGCTATGAGTTTCATATACATTTAGTTGAGGACTTGGCCCTAGAGTTGACTCGCGCCGCGAATTACATTTGTGACAAAATTAGGGAGCGAATTGACCATTCATACCGGTTGAAGGAGGGGGCGCTGGTCGTCTCTTCTGGGCCCTATTCGGATTTTTCACATAGAATTCATCGACCTGAGTATAGAGTGACAGAGCGTACGATTCATCCGTATCCCGGCTTGGAAAAATTCCTCACTGTTCGAGAGACTCGTGACGAACATTTTGGCGAGGGGACAGAGCCAAGGGAAGGTTAAGGCTCCTCGTTCAGAACAAGTAATTCAGTATGCGACGACCAACAAAGGCCATATACAAAAGACCCTGCCAGTCTTTTTTAAGTGTGATACTTTGCGACCTTTGGCGTGATCAGTTCACGCACGCAAGTAGGAGTTACTAATGTTCCGAGCGCTCGTCCACGGCAAACTGAGTCGCGAGCAGGCGAACATGGAAGATCTTGTCACCTCTCTTGTGTTCGGAACCTTGGAGCACTGCGAGCCAAGTTGGATTGCCGGATTCTTGCGGCGTGCGCAACTCTCTAATGGGACGCGCCCGCTTCATACGCTGGCCGAGCCGGTCAAGGTCGTCTGGGAGTTCTGGCCCTGGATCCACGAGGATGGTTGTATTGGCTGTGAGCCTGACGTGAGCTTGCAACTGCAGCTTCCTGAAGGCCGACATGTTGATCTGTTCCTTGAGATAAAGTTCCTCAGCGGGAAATCGTCCCGCGATGATCTTCTAACTCCCACCTCCGAGCAGGAACGTCTTCCAGCCAGAGACCAGCTTGCTCGCGAGTGGCAGAACCTTCGGAAGCGCACCCAACAAACCCAAGCGGATGATGCGTGGTTGCTCTACGTCACTCCGGACATTGTGATGCCGACGCGCGATCTTGCTGAGGCTCAGCAGGAACTACTGCGCAAGGACAAGATCAGCGGTCACATCGCATGGCTCTCTCTGCGCGAGTTGCATCCGCTGCTGCGCGGTGCTCGTTCGGGCTGGCTCACCTCTCTCCGAACTGCCTTGGAGCGCCTTGAGCTTCTGCCATTCCAGGGCATCTCAAAGGCGCGGCATCGTGAGCGCGCTTCGTGGTCCTTTGTTCGGTTCGAATTCAAGCGTCGCAGTTCATCACTGAGTTGGTCGTTTGGCGGGTTTCAGTGGACTCGCCGCCCCATGCTTTTTGATTGGAGGTTTTCAAAATGAACTCCCCTGGCGCTGACTTGCTGGCGCTCCTGCAGGATGTACGGACTTTGCACAATGAGGTGGGGCGCCTCCTCAGCACGGGAGAGGAAATCCTTCGCGAGCGTGGCTGGCGTGGAGCTTCGAATGACAGTTCCGCGACCGCTTACTACTCGACGGGCTTAGACAATCCGAAGCAGTGGATGGCCAGCGAAGCATTTCGATTCTATCGCTCGGATGATGGAGCGCCCGGGGTGTTAGCATTTGTTAGTGTCCTGCTCCTGCCGCATGCGAGCGACCTGGACAAGCTCAAGCTTGAGGAACCGCTCGTCACGGCAGGCTGGTTTCAATATGTACAAATACCGACCATCACGACGAGCGTGCAATGGCATTCGCGCTGGCATGGTTATTCCGAGCGGACGCCGCGCGCGGATGGAAGTTGGGTGGAGACGCTTGCGACTGAGATCGGGAAGACCGAGATGGATCGGTATAGGTACGGCTTCACACGGGTGCGTACCTTCGGGCGACCGCTCGTACAAATCGATAGCCCAGCCACGCTGGATGCACTCGTCATCCAGCCACTTCTTGAGGATATTTCTCGAGCGAAAAGTTGACCGCCGTACAAGTCTTCTGGAGTTCAACTGTAGTATTTCAAGCCAGACCTTAGCGGGCGCCTGCGCGAGGCCAGCCCACCTTTAGGGCAGGATTGATTCAAAGTCCCACGAGAGAAGTTATCCCACATGAACCTACGAACGAGGTAAGGTGCCCGCCCACGGGCTGAGGCGACGCGAGGAGCACTGGGCAGATCGCGTGGCACGGGTCCCAAACAGGTCCGCCCTGGTCCATCATCCCCAAGCCCGAGTTTCGGGCATCCGGACTTGCGGAGGCAGCCGCGCATCGTGCGGCTGAATCGTGAACTTGGACCTGCTCGTGGTCGAGAGCGTAGAAGCACCGTTCCGCCAGGACGAGCCAGGGCCAGACCTCGGCCAGATCTTCTGGACAGCACAAAGGCCCGCTCATCCGTTCAGGGTGATTCTGCCGCTCGCCTGGAGGCCCATAAGGAGGGGCTGGTGGTGGCCCCGGTGGTGGCGGGCTGGTGGCCCCGGTTCAAGACACCCAAGAAACCCAGGGCCCATGCCGCGCACCTCCTGGGAGGGCAGCCCAGGCAGACGTGTGCCCCAAGAGAGCTGCACAGCGTCTCCACTGGCCCGGCGTACAGCCCTGACCTCACCCCTCTGCGGCCTTCCTCTCCCCCTCCGCTCCAGCCCTCCCCCTCCACAGGGCTCCCCTCCCGCCATACGCCGGGCGCGGCTCAGTCCAGCTGAAACCACTCGCCCGGCTCGCGCACCGAGATCGCCATGCCATGCGATGCGCCCGCCGCGAGGAGCCTCGCCACCGCATCCGCCGTCTCCACGTAGACGGGCGGACGGTGCAGCGCGCCGTAGTGAATCGGGATCACGGCACGCGCGCCGAGGATGCGCGCGGCGGCGACCGCCTTCTCCGGGCTCATCACCGCATCGATTCCGCTCTGCGGCTGGAGGACCGGGAAGTCGACCCGCGGCGCGTTGATGGGCAGGAAGGCGAGGTCGGAGGGGCCATACCGCCGCGCGATGCGCCACCAATCGCCGTGGAACAGAGCGTCGTTCGCGAAGGCGGCCTCGGCATACGCCGTCAGCGCCAGATCGGCCTCCCCACCCACCGCCGCTCGAGGACGGAACACCGGTGCCCCCGGCGCCAGCGCATCCTTCAAGGCGACCGGGTCGGCGTGATCCGGGTGGAGGTGGGTGAGGAGCGCCGCCACCGCCCTACCCGGCCGAGACGCACGGGGAAACGCCTCCTGGCCGCCGCGCACCGCCCCCAAGCAGGCAGGGAGGGCGGAGCCGCGGTGAGGTGTGGAGGCCCTATACTTCGTGAGCTTCCAAGCGGAGCACTTCGCCTTCGAGGGGTAGGTTGGCACGCTCCAGGAAAGAGCTTTCTCCCATGCGGTACGGGCTCGTCGCGGCGGGCGCCTTGCTCCTGCTGCTGGCGTTGCTCCTGGCCCTCGCGCCCGGCGGCACGGAGGGGCGAAGGGCCTCCGCGAAGACGCGGGCTGCCGGTACGGGCCCGGACTCCTCCGCGCCGGCCCTGGCGGCCCATGAGCGCGCCGCGTTGCGCGGGTGGGTCCAGGATGCGCGGGGCCTGCCCGTGGCGGCCCGGGTGCTCGCCTTCGAGGCCGGGCCCGCCCTGACGCGCGAGGGCCTGGAGCAGCACGTGGCCGCGCAAGCCCTGGAGGCCCCCGCACGGGCCACCGTCACCACGGGCTCCCTCAAGCAGGTGAGGAGGGGGCGAG
>NZ_ANAH02000040.1 GCF_000335475.2 Cystobacter fuscus DSM 2262
GGTCAACGCTACCTGTAGGAAGTGTCCGCATAAAGTGCACCGCATGGAAATGAAGACGGCCATTAGCTGTACCATACTCAGGCACACAAAAATACTGATAGCAGTCGGCGTGTGAATCATTAGCCTTGCGACCCTCGGCAGCAAGAACCATACGACCAATATCACGAAAATAGTCACGCAAAGCATTGGGATTATCATAAAACGCCTCTAATCGGTCGTCAGCCAACGTGAGAGTGTCAAAAACGATAAACCAACCATCAGCATGAGCCTGTCGCATTGCATTCATCAAACGCTGAATAGCAAAGCCTCTACGCGATTTCATAGTGGAGGCCTCCAGCAATCTTGAACACTCATCCTTAATACCTTTCTTTTTGGGGTAATTATACTCATCGCGAATATCCTTAAGAGGGCGTTCAGCAGCCAGCTTGCGGCAAAACTGCGTAACCGTCTTCTCGTTCTCTAAAAACCATTTTTCGTCCCCTTCGGGGCGGTGGTCTATAGTGTTATTAATATCAAGTTGGGGGAGCACATTGTAGCATTGTGCCAATTCATCCATTAACTTCTCAGTAACAGATACAAACTCATCACGAACGTCAGAAGCAGCCTTATGGCCGTCAACATACATATCACCATTATCGAACTCAACGCCCTGCATACGAAAAGACAGAATCTCTTCCAAGAGCTTGATGCGGTTATCCATCTGCTTATGGAAGCCAAGCATTGGGGATTGAGAAAGAGTAGAAATGCCACAAGCCTCAATAGCAGGTTTAAGAGCCTCGATACGCTCAAAGTCAAAATAATCAGCGTGACATTCAGAAGGGTAATAAGAACGAACCATAAAAAAGCCTCCAAGATTTGGAGGCATGAAAACATACAATTGGGAGGGTGTCAATCCTGACGGTTATTTCCTAGACAAATTAGAGCCAATACCATCAGCTTTACCGTCTTTCCAGAAATTGTTCCAAGTATCGGCAACAGCTTTATCAATACCATGAAAAATATCAACCACACCAGAAGCAGCATCAGTGACGACATTAGAAATATCCTTTGCAGTAGCGCCAATATGAGAAGAGCCATACCGCTGATTCTGCGTTTGCTGATGAACTAAGTCAACCTCAGCACTAACCTTGCGAGTCATTTCTTTGATTTGGTCATTGGTAAAATACTGACCAGCCGTTTGAGCTTGAGTAAGCATTTGGCGCATAATCTCGGAAACCTGCTGTTGCTTGGAAAGATTGGTGTTTTCCATAATAGACGCAACGCGAGCAGTAGACTCCTTCTGTTGATAAGCAAGCATCTCATTTTGTGCATATACCTGGTCTTTCGTATTCTGGCGTGAAGTCGCCGACTGAATGCCAGCAATCTCTTTTTGAGTCTCATTTTGCATCTCGGCAATCTCTTTCTGATTGTCCAGTTGCATTTTAGTAAGCTCTTTTTGATTCTCAAATCCGGCGTCAACCATACCAGCAGAGGAAGCATCAGCACCAGCACGCTCCCAAGCATTAAGCTCAGGAAATGCAGCAGCAAGATAATCACGAGTATCCTTTCCTTTATCAGCGGCAGACTTGCCACCAAGTCCAACCAAATCAAGCAACTTATCAGAAACGGCAGAAGTGCCAGCCTGCAACGTACCTTCAAGAAGTCCTTTACCAGCTTTAGCCATAGCACCAGAAACAAAACTAGGGACGGCCTCATCAGGGTTAGGAACATTAGAGCCTTGAATGGCAGATTTAATACCAGCATCACCCATGCCTACAGTATTGTTATCGGTAGCAAGCACATCACCTTGAATGCCACCGGAGGCGGCTTTTTGACCGCCTCCAAACAATTTAGACATGGCGCCACCAGCAAGAGCAGAAGCAATACCGCCAGCAATAGCACCAAACATAAATCACCTCACTTAAGTGGCTGGAGACAAATAATCTCTTTAATAACCTGATTCAGCGAAACCAATCCGCGGCATTTAGTAGCGGTAAAGTTAGACCAAACCATGAAACCAACATAAACATTATTGCCCGGCGTACGGGGAAGGACGTCAATAGTCACACAGTCCTTGACGGTATAATAACCACCATCATGGCGACCATCCAAAGGATAAACATCATAGGCAGTCGGGAGGGTAGTCGGAACCGAAGAAGACTCAAAGCGAACCAAACAGGCAAAAAATTTAGGGTCGGCATCAAAAGCAATATCAGCACCAACAGAAACAACCTGATTAGCGGCGTTGACAGATGTATCCATCTGAATGCAATGAAGAAAACCACCATTACCAGCATTAACCGTCAAACTATCAAAATATAACGTTGACGATGTAGCTTTAGGTGTCTGTAAAACAGGTGCCGAAGAAGCTGGAGTAACAGAAGTGAGAACCAGCTTATCAGAAAAAAAGTTTGAATTATGGCGAGAAATAAAAGTCTGAAACATGATTAAACTCCTAAGCAGAAAACCTACCGCGCTTCGCTTGGTCAACCCCTCAGCGGCAAAAATTAAAATTTTTACCGCTTCGGCGTTATAACCTCACACTCAATCTTTTATCACGAAGTCATGATTGAATCGCGAGTGGTCGGCAGATTGCGATAAACGGTCACATTAAATTTAACCTGACTATTCCACTGCAACAACTGAACGGACTGGAAACACTGGTCATAATCATGGTGGCGAATAAGTACGCGTTCTTGCAAATCACCAGAAGGCGGTTCCTGAATGAATGGGAAGCCTTCAAGAAGGTGATAAGCAGGAGAAACATACGAAGGCGCATAACGATACCACTGACCCTCAGCAATCTTAAACTTCTTAGACGAATCACCAGAACGGAAAACATCCTTCATAGAAATTTCACGCGGCGGCAAGTTGCCATACAAAACAGGGTCGCCAGCAATATCGGTATAAGTCAAAGCACCTTTAGCGTTAAGGTACTGAATCTCTTTAGTCGCAGTAGGCGGAAAACGAACAAGCGCAAGAGTAAACATAGTGCCATGCTCAGGAACAAAGAAACGCGGCACAGAATGTTTATAGGTCTGTTGAACACGACCAGAAAACTGGCCTAACGACGTTTGGTCAGTTCCATCAACATCATAGCCAGATGCCCAGAGATTAGAGCGCATGACAAGTAAAGGACGGTTGTCAGCGTCATAAGAGGTTTTACCTCCAAATGAAGAAATAACATCATGGTAACGCTGCATGAAGTAATCACGTTCTTGGTCAGTATGCAAATTAGCATAAGCAGCTTGCAGACCCATAATGTCAATAGATGTGGTAGAAGTCGTCATTTGGCGAGAAAGCTCAGTCTCAGGAGGAAGCGGAGCAGTCCAAATGTTTTTGAGATGGCAGCAACGGAAACCATAACGAGCATCATCTTGATTAAGCTCATTAGGGTTAGCCTCGGTACGGTCAGGCATCCACGGCGCTTTAAAATAGTTGTTATAGATATTCAAATAACCCTGAAACAAATGCTTAGGGATTTTATTGGTATCAGGGTTAATCGTGCCAAGAAAAGCGGCATGGTCAATATAACCAGTAGTGTTAACAGTCGGGAGAGGAGTGGCATTAACACCATCCTTCATGAACTTAATCCACTGTTCACCATAAACGTGACGATGAGGGACATAAAAAGTAAAAATGTCTACAGTAGAGTCAATAGCAAGGCCACGACGCAATGGAGAAAGACGGAGAGCGCCAACGGCGTCCATCTCGAAGGAGTCGCCAGCGATAACCGGAGTAGTTGAAATGGTAATAAGACGACCAATCTGACCAGCAAGGAAGCCAAGATGGGAAAGGTCATGCGGCATACGCTCGGCGCCAGTTTGAATATTAGACATAATTTATCCTCAAGTAAGGGGCCGAAGCCCCTGCAATTAAAATTGTTGACCACCTACATACCAAAGACGAGCGCCTTTACGCTTGCCTTTAGTACCTCGCAACGGCTGCGGACGACCAGGGCGAGCGCCAGAACGTTTTTTACCTTTAGACATTACATCACTCCTTCTGCACGTAATTTTTGACGCACGTTTTCTTCTGCGTCAGTAAGAACGTCAGTGTTTCCTGCGCGTACACGCAAGGTAAACGCGAACAATTCAGCGGCTTTAACCGGACGCTCGACGCCATTAATAATGTTTTCCGTAAATTCAGCGCCTTCCATGATGAGACAGGCCGTTTGAATGTTGACGGGATGAACATAATAAGCAATGACGGCAGCAATAAACTCAACAGGAGCAGGAAAGCGAGGGTATCCTACAAAGTCCAGCGTACCATAAACGCAAGCCTCAACGCAGCGACGAGCACGAGAGCGGTCAGTAGCAATCCAAACTTTGTTACTCGTCAGAAAATCGAAATCATCTTCGGTTAAATCCAAAACGGCAGAAGCCTGAATGAGCTTAATAGAGGCCAAAGCGGTCTGGAAACGTACGGATTGTTCAGTAACTTGACTCATGATTTCTTACCTATTAGTGGTTGAACAGCATCGGACTCAGATAGTAATCCACGCTCTTTTAAAATGTCAACAAGAGAATCTCTACCATGAACAAAATGTGACTCATATCTAAACCAGTCCTTGACGAACGTGCCAAGCATATTAAGCCACTTCTCCTCATCCAACGCGTCAGTTTTTGACAGAATCGTTAGTTGATGGCGAAAGGTCGCAAAGTAAGAGCTTCTCGAGCTGCGCAAGGATAGGTCGAATTTTCTCATTTTCCGCCAGCAGTCCACTTCGATTTAATTCGTAAACAAGCAGTAGTAATTCCTGCTTTATCAAGATAATTTTTCGACTCATCAGAAATATCCGAAAGTGTTAACTTCTGCGTCATGGAAGCGATAAAACTCTGCAGGTTGGATACGCCAATCATTTTTATCGAAGCGCGCATAAATTTGAGCAGATTTGTCGTCACAGGTTGCGCCGCCAAAACGTCGGCTACAGTAACTTTTCCCAGCCTCAATCTCATCTCTCTTTTTGCGTTCTGCTTCAATATCTGGTTGAACGGCGTCGCGTCGTAACCCAGCTTGGTAAGTTGGATTAAGCACTCCGTGGACAGATTTGTCATTGTGAGCATTTTCATCCCGAAGTTGCGGCTCATTCTGATTCTGAACAGCTTCTTGGGAAGTAGCGACAGCTTGGTTTTTAGTGAGTTGTTCCATTCTTTAGCTCCTAGACCTTTAGCAGCAAGGTCCATATCTGACTTTTTGTTAACGTATTTAGCCACATAGAAACCAACAGCCATATAACTGGTAGCTTTAAGCGGCTCACCTTTAGCATCAACAGGCCACAACCAACCAGAACGTGAAAAAGCGTCCTGCGTGTAGCGAACTGCGATGGGCATACTGTAACCATAAGGCCACGTATTTTGCAAGCTATTTAACTGGAT
>NZ_ANAH02000041.1 GCF_000335475.2 Cystobacter fuscus DSM 2262
CTGGCGCACACGAATCGTCTGACACCTTCTCTGGGCGCCACTGCACGGCCCGCCCCAGCCACACCGCCCGCGGTCTGTCAATTCAACAAACCGAGAATGGCGGGGCGTCCCGACGCTCCCCTATGTATCGCCCGGCTTGTTCGGTCCTCACGGAGGGGTCATGGAAAACACCATCAAATATGTGAAGTTGACGCTGGGCAACGAGGAGCTGGGGGTCGAGTACGACTACAGGCATTTCTTTACTTCCGAGTGCGTCACCACCTACAGCAAGTATCTCTGTCTGTCGAACGCGGGGGCCCTGCCGGCGTACTTCAAGATGGAGATCTTCGACAACAACCGGTGTTCCTTCCAGTTCCATGACGGCCCCTACAAGGGCCAGTGGATCCACTACGACGGTGGATACCTCTACGTCACCTCGAAGTATGACTATCTGGCGGGCGACTTCAGCGCCAATGGCTCCTCCGTGAAGCCGTGGACGAACCAGAATGGGAGCAAGCACTGGTTCAAGAAGGGCTCCAAATACAAGAACGACTACTTCGGTGATTTCTTCTACGTCGTGACGACGAAGAACGAGAGCGAGGGGATCACCTTCGGCATCGAGGACATCTCGGATCGCATCGGGGTGCGCCCGCCCAAGGTCCAGCCGAAAAAGAAGGCCTACTTCTTCAAGGGCGATCAGTTCATCGCGTTCGACATCGAAGCGGACAGGGCCGACCCGGGCTACCCGCGGTCCATCCGGGAGAGCTGGCCGGGGTTGAAGGACTTCTCCGGCGCGATCGATGCCATCATCGATGTCAACCGGGAGAAGCTCTACTTCTTCAGTGGCTCGAAGTACCTCCGCTACGATGCCGCCACCGCTCAGTTCGACGCGGAGCCCAAGCCGACTGACGGCGGTGAATGGCCGGGGCTCGAGTCCTTCGCGAGCGGGTTTGATGCCGCCGTCGATTTCGACGACAGGAAGGCCTACTTCTTCAAGGGCTCACGCTACATCGCCTACGACAAGCGAACCGGGCGCGCCTTCGAGGGATACCCCACCGAGATCTCCGACAACTGGCATGGCGTCGGCTCGTTCGCGACGGGGATCGACGCCGCCGTCAATCTGGGCAAGGGCACGGTCTATCTCTTCAAGGGCTCGCAGTACATTCGCTACGATGTCGCGAGCGACCGGGCCGCGACGGGTCCGCTGCCCATCAAGGGCAATTGGGCCGGTCTGGAGGCGTTCGCCGACGGAATCGACGGGGCGATCGTGTTCTAGACGGGCCCGGGCCCTCGGCACGCACAGCCGTCACATCTGGAGAGCGCCCTCTACCGGTTCGTGCCGGCGTCCTGACGGCGCCGGCGGGGGAGGCCCTGGCCCTGGCCAGACGTCGTGCTGGCCAGGGCCATACCGCCTCCTGCCGTCCCAGCCCCTGAGAAACTCCCGATTCCTGGAAAAAATAATTTTCTCGTCGGAACGGCTTGGAATGAGGTGGGGCTGAGCTTAAAATGAAACGTGTCAACAGCCTCGCGCGGGAGTCCCAACCATGCCGCCCATTGACCGATATCCACGCCCCAACATGTTCACCCAGCGAGATCACCACTACTCGATGGGCAGACCGACGAGTACGCACCAGCGGCAGTTCCTCGAGGAGGCCGAGGAGAACGCCGCGCGTCAATCGGGCCGGCACACCGAGGCGCTGTACGCGCGCGGGGAAAGCCGCGGGTATTCCAGGGCGGAGGTGGATGCGGGGCGGAGGCGGATGGCCGAGACGCATAGCACCATCAACTTCAACCCCGCGGCGCGGCTGGACGACGGCACCTCGGTGATGGAGGCGATGGCCGATGACGACTACCACCGCAACATGTTCGAGACGAACATCAGCGGGGCGCAGCTTGGCCAGGCCCAACGCCAAACCGTCGAGAACTCGCTGTACGACAACCACTACCGCGGGGTTCCGGCCTACGCCCACCCCTCGTACGGCGCGCTCAACATGACCAACAGCCCCCATGGCGTGGCGCCCTTTGCCGGCGACGCCCACCTGAGAATCAGGCCAGAAACCCACGACCGGGCCACGTA
The DNA here is from genome assembly GCF_000335475.2 of Cystobacter fuscus DSM 2262. Taxonomy (NCBI): domain Bacteria; kingdom Pseudomonadati; phylum Myxococcota; class Myxococcia; order Myxococcales; family Archangiaceae; genus Cystobacter; species Cystobacter fuscus. The sequence continues at coordinate 2,057 of NZ_ANAH02000041.1, forward strand.
TAGCTATTTCGACTCGGCGCGTGCCAACCGGAGCGAGGACCTGGGGACGCGCAATCACAACGACCACGTGCTCTACAGAACCACCAACCACACCTTCGACAATGTGATGGGCAGGCGCCCCTCCAGCCCCGCGGATCCCCACGGCGACTACGTCGAGGTGCAGTACCACGGACGGGTGCGTTACGGCGAGGACGTCGACAGCCTGAACGTGCACGACAGGCACCGCGACACCGAGATCGGGGGGCATGCGCGCCGCTTCCGCGACAACCACGGAACGAAGCTCTACTGGGTTGACGATCGCGGAGAGAGGCGCCCCTCCTACGGGGGTGACGGGGGCTACGACCGCCACCCGGGCTACTATCGCTGAGGTGGTGCTTCGTGGGGGCTGGTCCGCTCGGCTCCCCCGCGAAGTCCTCTGTTCCCGAGTTTCTCATGTATGGGTTTGGCTCCCGGTGCCTGGCGCCGGTCGATTGATCCGCGAGGAGAAGACACATCATGGAGTCCCTCAATCAATTGCTGGCGGCGGGCCGTTTCAAGGAGGCCTCGGAGCAGGCCACGAAGCGTGTGACCCAGAAGCCAGGAGATACCGAGGCCCTCATCGCGCTCGCCCGGGTGGCCGTGGCCTCTGGGGAGAACGAGAAGGCCGAACAATTGCTGACGCGCGCGGACCCCTCCGGCAAGGGCAGCGATCCGGAAGTGCTCCTGGCGCGCGCGACCCTGGCCATGCGGCGCCAGCAATGGGAGAAGGCGTGGGAGTTCTACCGCCCGCTCGTCGAGACGCCCACGCCCCGGGTCGAGGCGTTGTATGGCCTGGGCATCGCGCTGTGCGCCCTGGGCGAGCCGCTCAAGGCGTGTGCCGCGCTCGATGACGCCATGCAGCTGGCCCCCACGCACCCCGACATCCGCTACGAGCTGGGACGGGCCTACATGCTGTACGGCAACCAGGTCGAGGCGGGGTACCACTTCATCCGGGGCCTGCGGCTCAACCCCAAGGACGAGCGGGGCTACCATGCCGTGGCCTACCTGGCCTCGGGACGGGGCAAGCGGCGCTCGGCCCGGCGCGTGCTGGAGCTGGGTCTGAAGCAGGTGCCCGGCTCCAAGCTGCTGCGCGACGCGCTCCAGTCCCTCACCGAGGCGCCGTCCGCGAAGGACACGCCGGAGGCGCGAGAGCAGCGGGCCGTCTTCGAGCAGGCCTCGGAGATGGTGAAGGGGCTGCGGACCCGCGAGGCGCTCGAGTTGATGAAAGCCGCGTACAAGCGGGGCATGCGCGCCACCGTGTGGCTCAAGCTGCTGGAGGCCGAGGCGTGCGAGCGCCAGAAGTCCCCGGACTTCGCCGGAGCCCTGCGCGCCTACGAGGAGGCCCTGGTGCTGGATCCCAAGGACTGGGTGGCCCACAACAACATGGCCCTGTTCCTCTTGCGCCAGAGGGGCCCGGACGCGTTGGAGCGTGCCATCAAGGCGCTGGAGCAGGCGCACGACTGCGCGCCCCAGGAGCCCGAGCCGGTGTTGAACCTGGCCATCTCCTACGCCAAGGCCAGGCAGAAGGAGAAGGCGCAGGAGCTGGCTCGCCGGCTCGTCGACAACCTTCCCGCACAGCACCCCTTCGTGCCCGCGGCGCAGGCGCTGCTGGGGAACGGCGCGCCGCGCCCCTCCCTCTGGAAGGTGAAGAGCACCAAGGGCAAGTAGCCAGCGCGGCTCCAGAAGCGCACGCCCCCGCGGCCCTCATCCTGGAGGGCCGCCTGGGCTGATCTGCTCTTCATCTCGCACGAGTCCGTGGAGGGGCTGCACCTGAGCCGCGAGCTCCTGCTGCGCGGCGGGCGCATCCAGGAGGCGGGCGGAGAGGAGCCTGGAGGAAGAGCTGCGGACGGTGGGGGAGCAGATCGACAACGCGGGCGAGCGGGCCGTGCGCCACCGCCGCCAACTCGCCCTCCTGCGGCAGAGACACCGGGTGGAGGAGGCCCAAGCCCACGAGAGCCTGGTCGAACTCCACCCGGGCTACAAGGTGCGAGGCGAGATTGTCACCGGGCAACTGCGGCTCTACGAGTCCGTCCTGGCGAAGCTCTTCGATCGCGTCGAGGGGTAGCTTGCGGCTGGTTTGTGCTCACGGGTCCGCATGGGGGGGCCTCGGCATTGTCTTATGGTGGGCTTCTGCTTTCCAGGGAGGTCCATACGATGAGGCTGTCACCGCAACGCAAGGTGGGGATCACGGGGCTGTGGGTCGCGAGCCTGCTGCTGTCATCGCTGGCGGGGACGTCCGCGCTCGCGGCCTACGTCCCGCCCGCCGATCAGGGCGTGGGCGTTCCACCTCCCACGCTGGCCAGCAAGGCCCGGGGATTGACGGCCGATGGCAGCAACAACGACGTCGGCTACTGCCATGCCGGCTACTGCATCTCCTCGGTTTCGAGCACCTATTACAACGCCAGGAAGATCCAGTTCAACGTGGACCTGATCGCCCACCGCGACGACCCCAACCTGCACCAGGTGTTGGCCCGGGCGTTTCATCCGTACTACGTCACCAGGGACGAGAACTTCAGCGCCAATGACTGTCTCGGCGGCTGGCGGCTGTGCAATCCGAAGGCGGTCTACGACATGGAGGTGCGGACGATCAGTTCCTGCTCGGGCATGCCCACGGACTGCATCACCCAGGCC
>NZ_ANAH02000042.1 GCF_000335475.2 Cystobacter fuscus DSM 2262
CCTGGCGCACTCGAGTCCTTTGACACCGTCTCAGGGTCTCGGGAGTGCTGAGGATGCTCGTAACGTTGTAGGATGGGATCCATGTGTTTCCCGCACGCCATGAGGGGCGCTGCTCTCTTGTGTCTGCTGCTGACCGCGTGTGCCTCTTCGGCTCCCGCTGTTCAGGGGGACGAGGAGCCACGGGAGGCTGTGGTTTCGTGGGAAGAAGCCCGCGAGGACGCGAGCTGCGTGGTGCCGCTGTGTGAGGAAGAGCGCTGTGCGCTCTGGCGCTGCCGGGAGCTGGAACTGGCGGACACCCCTTCCATTCTCCTGACCCGGGGAACGCTGACCCTGCGCCCTCCCGCGTCGCCCACGCGCTGGTGGGGTCGTCCGCTCGTCGCGCCGTTCGACAGCGATCCCGTCTTCGAGATTCCCTGGCACGATTGGAAGCTCCGGGACCAGTACGCACCGCATGCGCTGCACCTGCCGTGCATCCCCTCGCGCGAACCCTTTGAGAAGCACCACATCTTCCCGCAGGAACCGCTCCTGGCGGGTTGGTTCAAGCATCGATAAGGATGCCATGAACTACTTCAGGATGAAGGAAGACAAAGCGGCGGGCTATACAGGCTTCGTTGATGCTGCCCATCGTTGGGGGCTTCCTGGCATTTACTGCCCCGTGTGCAAGTCCACCTGGAGTGGAGGAGCCAAGGTATATCCCTCCGTGGATCTGACGCCAGTGATTGCGCTGGCTGACTTCGAGGAAGCGCGTACCGAGCCCCTCGAGGAGTATGAGCGGCTGAGTGAACTGGTCCGTCCGCTGTTGCCGCCGGGAGCCCAATTGGAACCTGGTGCGGCATTCGGGCCGCTCGTGGGTAAAGCACAGGGTCGTTTCGGGCAGTTCGTCTCCAACTACTCTTTCTTGATCCTGATTCGCCGCGAGGCGTACGAGCAGCTTCAGTCCGAGCCCCTGCGCGGACTCAAGGGGTGCCGGATGGAGGTGCGCTTTCGTCAGCGCAATCCCCCCGAGCTGCTCGAACTGGAACTCATCCCCAATGGACGCGTACATCCAGACTGCCTTCCGCCGGACCGCAAGCCCCCATGCCCTCGCTGTCATCGCCTGGGCATTCCACTCCCCAAGGACCTCCTCCTGGACGCCACTACGCTCCCCACCGGGCTGGACCTTTTCCGCCTGGAGGACTTCCCCACGGTGGTGGTCTGCACCAAGCGCTTCGTCGAAGCCTGCCAACGCTTGGGGCTGGATGGCCTCGCCTTCGCGCCGCTCCCAGTGCGATGAGAACACCACGCGTCTCTCGCTCTCACCCACCGCTCCTGCCGGGTGCATCTCCGTCCGAAGCGGACCCACAACCACTCGACAGGACCTATACTTCACCTTGACTTGTTGGGTCAAATCCGTTCCGCTGGTCGCTGACTGGAGAGGGCGCGCACGTGGCGGATGACCAGAATGGCAAGGACGGTGGACGGGGGCGGTTCGAACGGGGCGCGGCCTACGACGAGGTGGGGCCCGGCCTGGGCCGCCTCCACGACGCGTGGGACGTGGAGACAGGGCGGCCGGCCTTGCAACTGCTGCCCACGGACCGCGTGGATTGGCAACCCGAGGGGCCCTGGCGGGTGACCCTCCTGTGCGAGCCGCATCCGGCCCAGGAGAGGGTGTCAAAGAACTCGAGGGACACGGCCCGGCGCAACACGCGGCGGGAAGGAGAAAGGCGGAAAGGGCGCTGAGAAATCCACCTGCCGCCAGCGAGCCGGGGAAGGCGGGGAAGGTGTCAAAGGACTCGTTCCGACACCTCGTTTCCTACGAATCGTCTGACCCCTTCCGGGGACACCGTCTCCCGGGGAGACGGCCGCCTCCTCAGTGGCAGTCAACGGGCAGGTAGACCTGGCCTCTATTGCCGCTCCAGTTCCCCGTCCCAATCAGCCAGCAATCCAGACACCGCGTAGAGGCAGGCGCTGGAACAACGCTCGAAGTCCTTCGGAGGGAGCGCGGCGAGGTGCTCGCGCAGGAAGTCCGGGTCGCTGAGCACCTCGCGGTGCTTCAAGTCGTGTTTCAGTTCCAACAAGACGGGAATGAAGCGGAGCACGGCCTCCATGCACTCTTCCCGGGTGGCGCGCGCCATGCGCTCCACCGTCAAGGCCAGGTGCTCGCGCACCGAAGCGGGGCCCCCGGGGCACCACGCCTCCAGCGTCTTGCGGTAGAGGGAGTCCATGAGTTCCTCCAGCGAGCAGTCCCGCCACTGAAACGCCCAGAACGCGTAGCGCGGGGCCTGGAGCACGTCCCAGAAGCGCAGCAGCGCCGCGAGCCGTCTGGCCATGCGCTCCGCGCTCTCCGGCGGAGACGGAGAGACCGACTGGAAGAGAGCTCCCCAGGGAGTGCTCAGGCAGAAGGCTTCGAAGGACTCCTCCATTCGCTGGCGCTCCTCTTTCGCAACGCCGTCACTCAAGCTCATGAAGACATTGATGAAGAGGTGCACCTGCCAGCGAGGACGGAGGTCGACGTCGAAGTGGCCCACTGGGTCCATGACCAGCAGCTCGCCGGGCGGCACCGGGAGCATCCGCCGGGGCAGGGAAAAGGCACCCGTCTCGAGGTACTCCCGCGCCCAGCTCTGCCCCTGGGCTCTTACCTCGCGGATGATGTCTTCGGTGTGGCCGTAGAGCATCTCCGGACACTCGAGCACCGGGAACTGAGGTGTGGTCATGGCACCGACCCTACCACGGAGGTCACATCCGCCTCAATCGCCAGGGCACACGCATCCACCGCGGCCCAGCGCCGTGTCATCCAGCACCGGCTCCGCCGAGTAGCACCGCTTCCAGAAGCCTCCACTCCAGTCCCCGGGCAAGCCTCCCACCACCCTCGTTCATCTCCGCGCTGGGACGCAGCAGCAGCCGTCCCTGGAAGCACCTGGACGTGACGAAATAGAGCCCCCCTCCTGGAACATCCTCAACGGCCAGCCCATCCCCCTCCCCCTCCCCCGCTTGCACTCCGCCGGGCCGGATGCACCCCGTGGGCCAACTCCAAGCCCTCCGTTCTCGCGCGAGTCCCTCGTTGTCGGGTAGGCCGGGGCAGTT
>NZ_ANAH02000043.1 GCF_000335475.2 Cystobacter fuscus DSM 2262
TGGATGCATCTGCAGGATATCGCGGCCGCTTAATTAACTGGCCTCATGGGCCTTCACTTCACTGCCCGCTTTCCAGTCGGGAAACCTGTCGTGCCAGCTGCATTAACATGGTCATAGCTGTTTCCTTGCGTATTGGGCGCTCTCCGCTTCCTCGCTCACTGACTCGCTGCGCTCGGTCGTTCGGGTAAAGCCTGGGGTGCCTAATGAGCAAAAGGCCAGCAAAAGGCCAGGAACCGTAAAAAGGCCGCGTTGCTGGCGTTTTTCCATAGGCTCCGCCCCCCTGACGAGCATCACAAAAATCGACGCTCAAGTCAGAGGTGGCGAAACCCGACAGGACTATAAAGATACCAGGCGTTTCCCCCTGGAAGCTCCCTCGTGCGCTCTCCTGTTCCGACCCTGCCGCTTACCGGATACCTGTCCGCCTTTCTCCCTTCGGGAAGCGTGGCGCTTTCTCATAGCTCACGCTGTAGGTATCTCAGTTCGGTGTAGGTCGTTCGCTCCAAGCTGGGCTGTGTGCACGAACCCCCCGTTCAGCCCGACCGCTGCGCCTTATCCGGTAACTATCGTCTTGAGTCCAACCCGGTAAGACACGACTTATCGCCACTGGCAGCAGCCACTGGTAACAGGATTAGCAGAGCGAGGTATGTAGGCGGTGCTACAGAGTTCTTGAAGTGGTGGCCTAACTACGGCTACACTAGAAGAACAGTATTTGGTATCTGCGCTCTGCTGAAGCCAGTTACCTTCGGAAAAAGAGTTGGTAGCTCTTGATCCGGCAAACAAACCACCGCTGGTAGCGGTGGTTTTTTTGTTTGCAAGCAGCAGATTACGCGCAGAAAAAAAGGATCTCAAGAAGATCCTTTGATCTTTTCTACGGGGTCTGACGCTCAGTGGAACGAAAACTCACGTTAAGGGATTTTGGTCATGAGATTATCAAAAAGGATCTTCACCTAGATCCTTTTAAATTAAAAATGAAGTTTTAAATCAATCTAAAGTATATATGAGTAAACTTGGTCTGACAGTTATTATTTACCCACCACTTTGGTAATTTCGCCTTTCACGTAATGCACAAATTCTTCCAGCTGATCCGCACGGCTGGCCAGACGATCTTCTTCCTGGCCCAGATACGCCTGACGCGCTTCCAGAATCACCGGCTGATACTGCGCCGGCAGACGTTCCATGGCCCAATCCGCCGCCACATCTTTCGGCGCAATTTTGCCGGTCACCGCGCTATACCAAATACGGCTCAGGGTCAGCACCACGTTGCGTTCATCACCCGCCCAATCCGGCGGGCTGTTCCACAGGGTCAGGGTTTCGTTCAGCGCTTCAAACAGGTCCTGTTCCGGCACCGGATCAAACAGTTCTTCCGCTGCCGGACCAACCAGCGCCACGCTATGTTCACGCGCTTTGGTCAGCAGAATGGCCAGATCGATATCAATGGTCGCCGGTTCAAAAATGCCGGCCAGAATATCGTTACGCTGCCATTCGCCAAACTGCAGCTCACGTTTCGCCGGATAACGCCACGGAATAATGTCATCATGCACCACGATGGTCACTTCCACCGCACGCAGAATTTCGCTTTCACCCGGGCTCGCGCTGGTTTCCAGCAGATCGTTAATCAGCGCACGACGGGTGGTTTCATCCAGACGCACGGTCACGGTCACCAGCAGATCAATATCGCTATGCGGTTTCAGGCCGCCATCCACCGCGCTGCCATACAGATGCACGGCCAGCAGGGTCGGTTCCAGATGACGTTCAATCACGCCCACCACTTCAGACAGCTGGGTGCTCACTTCCGCAATCACCGCTTCACGCATAATGTTCAGTTTGGTTTTCGGACGGCTGCCCTGCTGGGTCACATCGTTGCTGCTCCACAGCATCAGGCAACGGCCCACCGCATAACGCGCCTGCTGTTTGCTCGCACGCGGCATGCTCTGCACGCCAAAAAAGCAATCATAGCACGCCATAAACACCGCCACCGCACCATTACCGCCGCTACGTTCGGTCAGGGTACGGCTCCAATTACGGCTACGCATACTCTTCCTTTTTCAATATTATTGAAGCATTTATCAGGGTTATTGTCTCATGAGCGGATACATATTTGAATGTATTTAGAAAAATAAACAAATAGGGGTTCCGCGCACATTTCCCCGAAAAGTGCCACCTAAATTGTAAGCGTTAATATTTTGTTAAAATTCGCGTTAAATTTTTGTTAAATCAGCTCATTTTTTAACCAATAGGCCGAAATCGGCAAAATCCCTTATAAATCAAAAGAATAGACCGAGATAGGGTTGAGTGGCCGCTACAGGGCGCTCCCATTCGCCATTCAGGCTGCGCAACTGTTGGGAAGGGCGTTTCGGTGCGGGCCTCTTCGCTATTACGCCAGCTGGCGAAAGGGGGATGTGCTGCAAGGCGATTAAGTTGGGTAACGCCAGGGTTTTCCCAG
>NZ_ANAH02000044.1 GCF_000335475.2 Cystobacter fuscus DSM 2262
CCAACGCGGCCTGAGTCGGTGAACGGTTACTTTTCAAGAAGTCACGCTCCATCGTCAGCTGGCGCACCTCCTTGCGCAGCCGCGTGAACTCCTCCCGCTCCGCGGTGGTGAGCGCGCCCGCGGGGCCCTTGCCCGCGTCCACCTCCGCCTGCTTCATCCAGTTGCGCAGGGCTGAGTCCGTCAGGTCCAGGTCCTTGGCCACTTGGGAGACGCTCTTGCCTCCCTCGCGCACCAGTCGGATTGCCTCGGCCTTGAACTCCGCGTTGAAGCTCCGCCTCTTTCTTCTCTCCATGGACACTACCTCCCGTGTAGCCGACCTACGAGGTATGTCCACAAAAGCGGATCAGGCCCACAAGTCAGACCGGTTTTTCCTGTGGGCTCGACATTGAGTCGAAAGGGCAATGACCCGACAATCCAGTCCATGTCCACCCAGGTCCCTCCCACCCCGCCTCGTCCCTCGCGCTCGTCTCAGCGGATTCGTCCCTACCAGGCAGAAGACTGGGACGCGGTGTACGACATCTGTGTGCGCACGGGCGCCATGGGAGAGGACGCGCGGGGCCTGCTCGCCGACGCCTCCTTGTTGCCGGACATCTACGCCGGTCCCTACCTGACCTTCGAGCCGAACCTGGCCTTCGTGGTCGAGGACGCGGGCCGCGTGGTGGGGTACACGCTGGGGACCGCCAACACCGCGGCGTTCATCGAGACGTGGCGTGAGCGATGGTTGCCGCGCGTGGCCTCGCGCTACCCGCCCCCCGTGGAGCCGACCCGCACCACCGACGAGTGGTTGGTCTCCACGCTGCACCATCCCGAGCGAATGCTCACCCCCGAGATCGCCCCCTATCCGGCGCACCTGCACCTGGACCTGCTGCCCGAGGCGCGGGGAGGGGGGAACGGCCGACGACTCCTCGAGGCCTTCTTCCTCGCGGCGGCCGCGGCGGGAGCCCACTCCGTGCACATGGGAACGAACGCCCAGGCGGCGCCCTTCTTCGCGCGGATGGGGTTCGCGCGGCTCCCGGAGGCGGACCACAACAACCTCGTCTTCTTCCACGGCCTCACGGGGCCGCTGCCCTCCGCGAGAGCCGGCACTTGAGCCGGCCGGCACTCGCGCCACTTGAGGAAGGCAGGCCGTATCCTGTACTCACCCTGCGCGACATGAACCGGGTCCGCTGACGATGATCTATCTCCTCCTGCTGCTCATCGGGAGGTCATTCCTACCTTGGTCCGACATGTACTCCAGCGGTCTTCGCGAGCAGTCGGCGCACCAGGAAGAACACTTCTCAATCGAGGCACTCCAGTTGCTTCTGGGGCGACTGGAGGGCCCTGCGCAGGAGCCCGTGGGGCTCGCTCCGGCGCGTGGGCTCCAGCAACTCCTCTCCGGGGGCTTCGGGGCGCTGCCGCTGCCCGGGCGGGGCCAGACCCTGCTGCGGTGGCGGGCCCTGGCGGCGGTGGCGGCGGTCGACCTGGGACTCATCAAGCTGTTCGAGGGCCATACGGATGCGCTCGCCATCCTGGCGGAGCTGGGCGCCGAGCCGCCTCCGGCCGGGAGCAGTTGGGGCGTCTGGGCCTCCGAGCCTCCCCAGGCCCGGGTGCGGGTGAGCGGACGCGCGGACGGTCGGGTGGAGCTGTCCGGCCGTAAGGCGTGGTGCTCGGGGGCGCCGCAGGTCAGCCATGCGCTGGTGACGGCCTGGGACGCCGAGGAGCGGCAGTGCCTCGTGGCGGTGGCGATGAAGCAGGCGGGCGTGCGCGTGACGAAGGAGGGGTGGCACGCGGTGGGAATGGCGTCCTCGGCCAGCGTGGACGTGCTCTTCGAGGGCGCGGTGGGCACGCGCGTGGGCCCGCCGGGCGGCTACACGGCGCGGCCGGGTTTCTGGCAGGGCGGCGCGGGCATCGCCGCGTGCTGGTATGGCGCGGCGGCGGCGGTGGGCGAGACGCTGCGCGCGCACTGTGCCCGGCGCGAGGAGCCCCACGCCCGCGCGCACCTGGGCGCGGTGGACACCGCCCTCGGTGGAGCGCGAGCGCTGTTGCGTGAGGCCGCGGCGTGGATCGATGCGCATCCCCGGGAGGATGCGTCGCTCGTCGCCTGGCGGGCGCGAGCCGGGGTGGAGGCCGCGGCGGAGCTCGTGCTGCGGCACACGGGCCGGGCCGTGGGCGCGGGTCCCTACTGTCGGGACGCGCGGGTGGCCCGGCGGATGGCGGACCTGCCGGTGTTCTTGCGCCAGAGCCACGCGGAGCGGGACCTGGAGGCCCTGGCGGGACTCGTGGTGAAGGAAGGAGCGGGTGGATGGAGCCTGTGAATTCGCGGCGCATCTTCGACGAGGGCACCTCGGCTCGGGACTGGGAGGCCTGGAGTGGCCTGGACGTCCT
>NZ_ANAH02000045.1 GCF_000335475.2 Cystobacter fuscus DSM 2262
TGCCTGCCGAGCCGGTGTATTGCCGCTGCACCCACTGAATGCTTGCCCTGCTTGAGAAAACCCGTGTCGTCGACAATCCAAGCTTCCACGGGCTCACGTTGAGTCATGGCGCCAAGGGCATAGCGGGCGGCCTCTCGGCGAACTTCCCGGTCGCTCCAGCAAGAGTTGACGGTGAAGTGGAGCAGTCGTTGGTGCATTGCATCGGTCTTGCTGGGGTCGGGGCAAGCACGAGCTGCAATGGGCTCGACGCTCTTGCGCTCTCCGTCGCCCAGCAGTCCCATGGCGTAGATGGCAAAAGAACCCCGGCGGCTGTCCTCTCCCAGGACATCGCCAATCCTTCGGAAATACTCCTCAAGTCGTTGAACCCCACTCGAGTCCATAAAGGTGCGCATCACTTGGCTCATTCAATCCGCTCCACCGTCCAAGCAATACGCACCGGTCGACCTTCGCGGTAGGGGGCCGGACGTGACTTCCAAGACCAAGCGAGTAAGCAAGCCTCCCCTTCACTGTCTGCTCACCCCTGACGCAGTAGTGCTAAAGGGGCACGCCATCTTCGCTCCCATTGTGGCTTCGCTTAAAATCAGGCCGCCTATAGGTGGCGTTGACTACGTGCAGATTGCGTTGGCGGAAGCAAAGGCGGGGAAGGGTAGTGCCAAGATTAGTTCGCAGATTGCCTCCACGCTGGAGGACCACGCAGCCGTCTGCCTTTCCGTAGTGAGTGCGCTCGCAGAATGGGACCAGCCGGAGGATAGTCGAGCCATTGTCAACTTCCTCAGGTTCATTCTGACCGGCAACGAGCGCCCCTCGAAGTACGATGAAGCCTTGGAACTCATCCGTGATGTGGCTGTGGCGGGACTCTACGAGTACCTCGATGAGCAGATTGACGCGCGCAATGCGCTCTATTCCGTGCTTCTGAAGTACCGAACGCGCTGTGAGTGGTTCCGGCGCGAGAGGCTTCGCGAGGTGGTCAAGGGATTGGAAGGAAAGAAGGGCGAACGGGCGCTGGCGGTGGACCTGCAGGAGTATATCTTTAATCAAGGGGTAGAATTCAGCATCGAGCCGCAGTCCGCGAGTGGCGAGGTAGACCTGTTGTTGCGTGACGTTGATGGCCGGTTCCTCGTCATTGACGCGAAGTACGTTGCCTCGGACGCCCAACCTTCTGAAGTGAAGAGGAAGTTTGCCGAGGGTCTCCATCAGGTATCACGCTACTGCAGCGACTATGGGCAGCCCAGCGGCTTCCTCGTCGTGTTCCTCGACACGTCCTTGACCCCACGGCTGCCGCTTGAAGAGACGGATGGCTTGCGTTACCTGCGCATTAAGGGGGCGAACGTATTTGTAGTGCAGGTCTCCATCCACGATGCTCCGTCCGCGAGCAAGTCGGGAAAGGCGCACGAACTTCTGGTCGATCGTGAGGAATTGCTCAAACTGGTGACCGAGATCAGCACTGAGGCTGCTTCCGTGGGTACAGGGGAGAGTCATAAGCCGCTCCGAGCAAATCCCCAAGCAGGTGAGGTGGATGCGAACGTGTCGCCCGAGACAACAGCTAGGCAGGAACCGGTCACGAATAGGACGCCACGAGTGGAGTAGTGCCATGGTGCGGCGCTTGCCATTTCGTACCCACTCCTTGGGCAGGTACAGCCTCATGCCGATGCAGCCACTGCCCTTCTCTCCGGCTAGGTGCAGGCTCACCGCCACCACAACCGGAGTACGACAGCATCAGGACGTCGGTCTTCATTCATCCGCGATCACCAGAGGCAATGGACTTGGCTGTTGCCCGGAGGGACGCCGCGACGTGGATGGAGGTCCCGGCCTTAGCACCTCAAGAGGAACCCGAGGCCGTTGGGCCATGCCTCCACGCGGCAGGCATTGAAGGCGCTACGCGATCAACATCGGGCCTTCGTCGCGGCATTTCGAGAGTCGGCGGTGCGGTGGCGTCAGGGGATTTCTTGGCCTGCTTTCCTTCCTTCGCCTTCCGGGGATGGTGTCAAAGGACTCGAGTGCGCCAG
>NZ_ANAH02000046.1 GCF_000335475.2 Cystobacter fuscus DSM 2262
AGCCCTAACCCTCCGTTACCCGTTGCAACCATGCTTAGCGGATTCCGACTTCCATGGCCACCGTCCTGCTGTCAAGATGTACTAACGCCTTTTGTGGTGTCTGATGAGCGTCCACTCCGGCACCTTAACCTCGCGTTCGGTTCATCCCGCATCGCCAGTTCTGCTTACCAAAAATGGCCCACTAGTGTTGATACATTCGAATGCCCACGTTCAATTAAGTAACAAGTCCATCGCGCACCAGCAACATCAGGAGAGGATGGCCAGAACGGACGAGAGGCGGCGGGCGGTGTGCTCACCGTATAGCCGCGGCGCCGGTAAGTGCGGCCGTGAATCACACTCGAGAGAGCAGCAGCGCCCTTGAAGTGTGATTCACGATCTAGACGATCACGTCTATGCAAAACCGCGCTGCAACCGCCGTCCCTCATCCTCATCCACCACATCCACGCCCGCTCACACAATGCCCCGACGAATCGACTACGCGGCCGAGCTTGGCCAGGCCCGCTGTCATCAACTCATCATGGCCGAGAGGACGAGCGCACACTGCACCGTTACCGCAGATACCTCCTGCTGGCTCTTTGCAGGCAGCAGAAACACCGACGGCTACGGGCAGGTTTGTGCCCCTCCCCCGGATGACCTCTTCGTCCACGCCGCTAACGTCTGTATAGCTCTGGGCTAAGCGCAACTCGGCCCTGGGTCAAGCAGGGCGCGGGGTGCTCTCGGCCTTCCTTATACATATTGTCGCCTACGTGGGGTCTCGAGGCCAAAACCCGCCGCAGGACTGCCAAGTCAGTCACCTCTGTGACCGACGAAACTGCTTCAACCCGGATCACCTCCGTGCGGAGAGTCCCCAAGTCAACAACAGTCGCAAGGGCTGCGCAGGTCCCATATTCTGCTCTATCCATGGACACCTTGTCGTCGACCTCTGCACCCACCAGCCGCGCTGCATACGAGCGGCAAGAGCCGACGTCTTCTGCTGTCTCGCCATCAGGGAGAGCGATAGCCAGTGGGGTTCGAGGACCAACAGCGCCGCCACAGATCGGTCGGCAGCGTCCAGGGATACCGTCACCACACAGCGTGGCGCCAGACAGTCGCAGTCCCTCCTGGAGTGGATGAGCCGCGCTTCGGAGTCTTTTGATGGCGCCAGGGAGCTGGAGGAGGCGGTGGCAGAGGGTCTTCTGTGAGGATGTTGCAAGTGT
>NZ_ANAH02000047.1 GCF_000335475.2 Cystobacter fuscus DSM 2262
GGGCGCCGGAGCCGAGGGAGCGGCGGGCTTGGCCGCGGCGGCGGTGGGAGCCGAGGCCGTGGGAGCAGCGGGCTTCGCCGTGGCGGCAGTGGGAACCGAGGCCGTGGGCGCAGCGGGCTTGGCGGCCGGGACGCCACTCATGGAGGGCGTGGCGGGCTTGGCGGCGGGAGCCGGAGCGGCAGCGGGTTTGGCGGCGGGAGCCGGAGCGGTGGCCGGGGCCGAAGGTGCGGCGGGCTTGGCGGCCGGGATGCCACTCATGGAGGGCGTGGCGGGGCCCTGGGGAGCGGCGGAGGCCGGGGTCGCGGGGGCCGTCCGCACGGCGGCGAAGGACACGCCGTCGAGTTCCCGGAGGAGGAACACGAGCCGCAGCAGATGGTCGGCGTCCTGGGGGAGATCCTGGATGAGCTGGGCCGTGGAGCGCGCGCCGTCGATGAAGGCGAGCACGCGCACCTCATGCGGGGTGAGCCGCAGATCTCCGGTGGACACGCGTCCGTTGGACTTCATCACGGGCAGGGCGAGCTCGGGCTGCAACAGGCGCCGCAGGTCGGCGGTGGGAATGCGGCGCACGAGGTCGCCGAGCACGGCCCACTTGTTGCCCAGCGGCATCGCCTTGGCGGCGGGCAGCTCCCTGGCCTCGAAGGCGAAGGAACCGGACTCGGCGCGCAGGGCCTTGAGCAGGATGTTCTGCGCGCGCTGGGCGAGCTGGGCGAAGGCGGAGGCGGGCTGGAGCAGTCCCAGGCCGAAGAGGGCCGCGAGCACCTCGCCACCGAAGCGGCTCCGGGCGGACTCGGCCTGCTGGAGTTGTTCCGGGGTGACGAGCTTCGCCTGGAGGAGCCAGGAGCCCAGGGCGTCCTCGGGATGGGAGGACTCGACGAGCTCGGGATTGCCCTTGCGGAAGTGGATGCCGAGGGTGCCATCGGCCAGGGTGAGCGAGAGCAGACCCGTGTGATTGCCCGCGGCGATGAGGCCGTAGAGGCGCACGGCCGAGAAGGCCGTGAGCTGACCGCGAGTGGGGAGATCGTCCGCTGCCGAGGCGGCGGGAGCGCCCGTGGCCTCGGGGGAAGCGGGGGCTGGCGCGGCGGTGGGCACGCCAGGAGCGGTGGCGGTGGGCACGCCGGGCGCAGTGGGGCGA
>NZ_ANAH02000048.1 GCF_000335475.2 Cystobacter fuscus DSM 2262
TCCGTTGGCCGTGTTGACGAACCGGATGCCGCATATCTCCGTTGACCGTCCGGGCTGGCCGGATGTCATGTGGATCAACATCCACAACCGTTCGCGGAACTGCTCGACCGCACGCCCGTATCGTCGAATCGCCTCTTCCCTGTACGGCTTCGTGCTGCCGCCTGTCGGGAACCACGCCACGCTTCGACTCCTCGACTCTTCGATCCTCCCCAACACCCAACCTTCGCCTTTGCCCAACAATTCGTTGCGCTCGTCCGTCAGAAACGAATATCCGACCCGATCCTCGCTGTGATCGTCTTCCATCTTCCGCCACTCAATCTTTGGCAACCGAATCTCCCCCATTTCACTCGCCCCCCTAACCATCGATACAACTCGCCATCCCGACCCGACCCCTGATACCCATTTCGCTCCATCATCTCCAACATCGACCGCTCCGCCTCCTCTGGCCATCTTGTCCACACCGCTGCGAACCCTTCTGCTAACAACTGCCCGTGCTGACATTCTGCCGCCCCTGCCACCTTCGTGTACCGTCCCCCGTCCTCATCTGTTGCCTTCCACACCCGGCATATCGCTTGCGGCAACCCGCAACCGAAACATCCCGAAAACAACTCGAACCGCTTCTTCTCGAACAACTCCCGTTGCATATCTTCCATCCTGCTCCGCGTCCCCTTCCATCCCTCGTCTTCCTGTCGTGGACAATCAACCGGTTCCTTCCTTCCTACTGTTCCCTGGTGGCCCATGGCTAACTGCGATGCGCGTTCTTGTACATGATCGACTTCACCCTCTAAATTTCGTCCGACTGTCTTTCTCTCCTCATCCTTGTTCGATATGCCCGTTGTGCCCTTGCATGCCTGTTTGCGCATGCGTTATGGCCATATCGACGCCCATTTCGACGTCGTGCAAACGGTGCCCCCTGCCCCTACCCTGCACCTTTCCTCTATCTCCGAAACTCCTGCTCGTTTGCTTGTATAACAACATGACAACATGTGTCATGCCTCGCTCCTGTCGTTACGGTGCGTCGTTATCGGTCACACATGACCCCCAAACCCTGCTCCTGACCCGATTCGAACCATCTACCAACTCCTCCCCCTACACCATCTACCAACTCCTCCCCCTAACCATCT
>NZ_ANAH02000049.1 GCF_000335475.2 Cystobacter fuscus DSM 2262
TCTCGGCGACGATCTCCTCTTGGATCACGTCCCAATGCTCCACGAAGCGCCCGTTCACGACCTTGAAGATGTCGACGCCGATCATGGTCTTGTCGCCCCAACCGACATAGCGACCGTGGATCATCACGAACTCGCCGTCTTCGAGGACGAGGCCGGGTTCGTAGCGGAAGTCGGCCTTCAGGCTCGGGATCATCTTGCGGAAGAAGTCCGTCCCGTTCGGCATGCGCGGGTTGTGCTGGACGTATCCAGGGTCCCAATACTTTTCGAGGACCGTCAGGTCCCTGTCGACGAACAGCCCGGTCATTGCCGCGATGACGAGTTCTTTGTTGCTCATTTTCGCCTTCCAACGTTCTTCGGGTGGAGTGGCTTGAACATCGCAGCGACGGGCGCTCCCCCACCAGTGGCGTCATTGACAATGTTCGGTCTACTCTTGCCAGATGTTCGTTCACCTGATGCTCGAGGGCGTCGCCGACAGCTTGCTGGGCGTGGCGCTCGACGTCGGCGGCACCGCGGCCCACCTCAGCGACTCCGGGCGCGGCACATAGCCCGCGACATGGGCCTTACCCGCCAGGCGGTGCAGCGCGTCGTCGACCTGCTCGTCGAGCGTGGATTTGTCGGCCTTCAGCCCAACCCTCATCATCAGCGCGCCAAGCTGGTCGTGCTGACACCGCCTCGACACGCCGGCGGTCGATGCTGTCAGCAAGCTCAGCTCCAGCCCTTGTCCCTCGCGTCGAACGAGGTCCAGGTCGTGGCGATGGCGGCCCACCCGCTGACAGAGAGGAGTCACGGCCGGTCCGGGGCGCTGAGCGCCCCGAGCATGATGCGCGAGAGCGCGGCGATGGCCTGCTCTCGCGACGTCCGCCCCGAGGCGGCGGCTTGCGCCAGGGCCTCCGAGGCGCCGAGGATGCCCTCCATCAGCACTTCGCCCTCCTGGCGGGGAAGCTTCACGAAGCGCGCGAACGCCTTGCGATACTCGGCGACATAGGAGTCTCGCAAGGATTGCCGGAAGTCCTCCATTTCTTCAGTGGCCGAGAGGGCCGCGGAGATGGCTCCGAACTCGGGTCCGGCAGTCAGGACGCAATCGATGTAGGCGGCGCTGACAATCCCCGCGACGTCCTCGAGCGTCCGTCCCTTGGCCTCCAGGGCGGCGCGCATCGCCAGGGTCTGTCGCTCGTCATAGTCTCGATACAGGGCGATGAGCAGTCCGGCTCGTGTGCCGAAATGCTCATAGGCGATCGGCTTGGTCACGCCGGCTCGCTCGGCCAGGTAGCCGAGCGTCAGCGCTTCGGTTCCCTCGGTCCGGACGATCTCGGACGCGGTCTCCAGGAGTTGGCGCCTCCGCTGCTCCTTCGCCATTCGTTTCGCTGTGGCCAATGAATGCTCCTCTCGTTTGCTGGCTTCCCGCGTCATCGAAGAGGTTCGCTTGACCCGGATACCCCCCCATATTACTACTGGTAACCTACTTTTGGTAAGTAGCGGATGACAGGGGGTCGTCATGAAGTCACGCATTCTCATCGCAGGCGGTTACGGGATCGTGGGCAGCGCCATCGCGCGGCACGTCAGGAAGGTCAGCAAGGACGTCGAACTCATCCTCGCGGGGCGGACGCCCGAGAAGGGAGCGGCGCTCGCCCAGGAGTTGGGCGGTGCCAGGACGGCCCATCTCGATGTGGCGGATTCCGCGCGGGGACTGCGCGAGGTGGGGCCCATCGACCTCATCGTCGCGGCCCTGCAGGACCCGGGCGACAGTCTCATCCACGCCGCTCTCGCGCAGGGCATCGCCCACATTGGCATCACGAAGCTGGCCGAGGACATTGCACCCGTCACGTTCACGGCATTGAGAACGCCCCCCAAACGCCCCATCGTTTTGTTAGGCCACTGGCAGGCGGGCGTGCTGACCCTCGTTGCGAGCAAGGCAGCCGAGGTGTTCAGCCGTGTCGACTCCATCCAGGTGGCGGGGCTCTTCGACGCTCGTGATCCGATTGGCCCGATGACCGCTGGCGATGTCGAGCACTTCGTCGGCCGGGCGCTGCTACGTGAAGCCGGGAACTGGGCCTGGGTTGACGCTACGCGGCACGCGAGACCTGTTCGTCTCTCGGATGAGAGCGTCGTCCAGGGTGTTCCGATGTCCGTACCCGACGTGCCGAGCCTCGCGGCGATCACCGGCGCGGCGAACGTCCGCTTCGACTTCCTGCAAGGCGAGTCCCTCGGCACTCGCGCCGGACGCCAGGCCTCCCATGATCTCTACATCGACATCGAGGGGCTCCTGAGGGACGGGAAGCGGGCCAGTCGTCGGACGGTGGTGTCCGGCCCCTCTGGCAATGCGCATCTCACGGCCCTGGGGGTGTTGGTCGCCATCGAGCGCGTCCTGGGGTTGGACGGTCGGCCCGCCGCCAGTGGCGGACTGCATCTCCCTGAAACGCTCGTGGCTCCTGACGAGGCGCTCGCACGGTTCAAACAATTCGGCGTTCAAGTCGTCGGCGATGCTTGAACGCGAGCCTGTCGCCCTCCAAACCCATCCTCACCCCAGGGGCAGTTCCAGCGTGGCCGTGGCGCCCAGGCCGGGCCCCTCGCTCTCCAGGGTGAGCCGGCCCCCCAACAGCTTCGCCGCCAGGGCACTGGAATGCAGGCCCAGGCCGTGCCCCCCTTCCCGCGTGGTGAAGCCCTGAGCGAAGAGCCGCTCGCGGATCTCCGGCGTGAAGCCCATGCCGGTGTCCACCACCTGGATGCAGGCCCTGTCGTCCTGGGCCCAGAGCCGCACGCGCAGGTGCCGTCGCCCCTCGGGCAGGCCGTCCATGGCGTTCTTCGCGTTGCTGATGAGGTTGACGAGGATCTGCAACACCTTGTGTTTGTCCAACCGCACCCGGGGAAGCCTGACGAGCTCCTGGGTGACGGACACCCCGTGGTGCTGCAGCGAAGGCAACTGGATGCTCAGCGCGTCGTCGACGAGCTGGGACAGCTCACACTCCTCGGTGAGCAGGGTGCCGTGGGAGTAGGACTGCTGCACCTGGACGATGACCCGGATGTGATCCAGGTGCTTGCTCATGGCGCCCATGCTGTCCTGGAGCCTGCGCTGCTCGCGCAGCAGCTCGTCCCCCAGCGCGGAGAAATAGGCCGGAAGCTGCAGGCCGCGCGGATCCCGGGTGAGGAAGTCCGCCAGGTCCCCCTGGTGCTCCTCGAGCAGGGTGGAGATCTGCTTGAGCCGGCCCATGCGCGAGACATTCACCGTCTCGGTCATGCTCTGCAGGTTGACGACGGCGCTGGTGAGCACGTTGCCCACGTTGTGCAGCACGTTGGCGGCCACCTCCGCCATGCCCACCGCGCGCGCGGCGCCCACCAGCCGCGCCTGGGCCTGCTTCAGCTCGTGCGTGCGCTCCTCCACGCGCTTCTCCAGCTCGTCATTGGCGGCGCGCAGCGCGGCCTCCGCCCGCTGGACCTCGGCGTAGAGCCGGGCGTTCTCGATGGAGATGGCGGCCTGGGAGGCCAGGTGCCCGAGCAGCGCCAGCCGCGAGGGCGTGAAGGCATTGGTGGCCAGCCCGTTCTCCAGATACAGCACGCCGCGGAACGCCTCCTGGCGCAACAAGGGCAGACACAGCACCGAGCGGGCCCCACCGCGCTCGAGCCAGGGATCCGCCGAGAAGGGATGGGGCTGCGAGACATCCCCGATGAGCACGTGCTCGCGGGTGCGCCGGGTATACGCGATGAGGCTCCAGGGCAGCCGGGACTCGTCCGCTCCGGTGGTGTCCTCGGGGGACGGACCCACCACGGAGACCACCGAGAGCTTGTCGCCATGCGGCAGCAACAGGGCGCCGCGCTGGGCTCCGGCGTTCTCGATGGCCGCGCGCAACACCGTGGCCGCCAGGCGCTCGAGGACGATCTCCCCCGAGACGGCCTGCTGGGCCTTGACCAGGGTGAGCGCGTCGATCTTCGTGGAGTTCGTCTCCTCGGCGCGCTCGGAGGCCATCGGCGAGGCGGCCAGGTGCGGCCACTGGGCCTCCAGGTGCTGGACCTTGCCATGCGCGCCCCAACCCGCCCAGGCGTCCCGGGCCTGGCGCGCGTAGGAGTCCCCGAGCGTCTTCAGCTTCCGCTCGTACCAGAAGCGGGCGGCGAGCTCGCACGCCAGGGCGACATGCTGGATGAAACCGTGCGCGCGCGCGGATTCGTGCGCCTCCTCGTAGGCACGCAGGGCCTCGCCCTCCCGATCCTCGAGACGGGCCATCTCCGCGAAGACCATCCGCTCCGGGCCCCGGAACGTCGAGGGCTGATGGGCGGCCCACTCGGCGAGCTGTTGATGGTGCTGCTGCAGGGTCTGCTTCGCCGACGACCGCTGCTCCGGAGTCATCTTCGCGTGGCAGGCCGCCAGGCTCAGGGCATGGAAGAGGTGGAAGTCGAGGAGCTGGATCTGACAGAAGGACGCCCAGGCCAGCTCGGCGGCCCGGTTGCCCGCCTCGAGCGCCTCGGCCCAGGCGCCCGCGAGGAAGCGCGCCTGCATCTTGAAGCTCCAGTACCAGCAGCGCATGGTGCTCATGCGCGCGGGCGTCAGCCCGGCCTCGAAGGTGGCCTCGTCGAAGTCCTCCCCCGTCAGCGAGCCGAACGTGGACACGCCGCGCAGCTGCCGCACGAAGCGCTGTACGTGATGCACGACGGATTGCACGTCCGGGAAGCTCGCCTTGCGCACGAAGGCCAGGCGGATGACCGACTCCTGGTCCACCTCTTCCAGGTGGTGCCCCAGCATGCGCCGCACCGCGACGATGTGGTTGCAGCAGTAGCTGGCGATCAGCAGATCACTCGCCTGGAGCGCGTGATGGAAGCCCCTGCGCATGAGCTCCAGGGAGTTGCCGAGGGGCTCGGTCCAGTCGCTGAGGGTGCCCTGGATGTAGAACATCTTGCCGCGAAAGGTGGAGAGCTCATGCCGCTCGACGATGGCCCCGGCGAGCTGGCCGAAGGCATGGCCCTCCTGGTAGCGCTTGAAGATGGAGCCCAGCACCAGGCCGTACCAGCCATAGCCTTGCGCGGCCGAACCATTGAGCCCGTGGCGGATGCTCAGGCAGACCATCCGGCACAGGTTGACGATGAGCAGCTTCGTGTTGGTGAAGTACGCGGGCGCGAACATGGCGCCCAGCACGCTCATCGCCGCCTCGATGTCCGGGTCCGTCATGCGAGGCAGCTCGATCAGGCTCTCGATGGAGCGCTCTCCCAGCAGCGCCCAGACCTCCTCGTTGGCCGCCAGGACCTCGTCCCACGAGGGGGTCGCGGACATGGGGTAGCCCATCTGGGTGAGGCACTCCACCAGACAGACGAGGGCCGCGGAGATCTCACTGGCGGCCACATGGATGCTGCTCTTCAGGCGGTAGACCGCCGCGGTGTCCGTGCGCGTCCGGGCCCGGGGCAGCAGTTCCTCCACCAGGTGGCGTGCCTCGGCGGCCTTGCCGCTCATGAACTCACAGGTGGCCCGATCGAGCTGGATGCGGAAGGCCAGCGCGGGATCCGCCTCCCAGGGGTCTCCCGGAATCAACCGGTAGGCCGTGGCGAGGTAGGCCGCGGCCGAGCGGAACGCGGTGGTGGCCTTGGCGTTGCGACCCGCCTTGGCGTTGAGCCGCGCCAGGCGCAGGCGCTCCGTCGGATCGTCGATCAGCTCCATCCCGGCGTTCAGGTGGCTCACGATGTCGAAGAGCTGATCCTGGACCGTCTCGGGCGGCAGGCGCTCGAGCAGCAGGCGGCCGATGCGCAGGTGCACGGCCTTGCGCTGGGGCTCGGGGATGAGGGCCTGGGCCGCCTGCTGGATGCGATCATGAAGGAAGCGGAACTGCTCGCCCGGCCCGGTCCGCATCAGCATGCCCTCCTGGAGCGCGGGCGCCAGGCCCCGTGACACCTCGGAGGACTCCTCCATGTGGGAGATGAGGCGGAGCAGCTCCAGGGAGAAGGCGTTGCCCACGCAGGCGGCGAGCCGCAGCAGGTGCTGCGTGCCCAGGGGAAGCTGGCGCAGCTTGCCGGCCATGAAGTCGACGACGTTGTCGGAGTAGCCCCGGGCGCGGCTGGCGGCGGCGTCCCAGCGCCACGGGCCCTTGGGCAGACGGACGAGGAGCCCGTCCTGGTGGAGCGTCAGCAGGAACTGCTGCAGGAAGAAGGGGTTGCCGCCGGTCTTCTCGAGCGCCAGCACCGGCAGCGACTCGAGCACCTCGTCCCCCGCGCCCGGCAGCGCGTCCGCGACGAAGCGCCGCACCTCCTCGAGCGTCAACGGCTCGAGGTGCAGCTCGGTCATCCGCGCCCCGGCCGCGCGCAGCCCGTCCACCGTCTGCGCCACCAGGTGCGAGGCGTCCACCTCGTTGTCGCGGTAGGCGCCGATGAGCAGCACCGGAGGCGTCTCCGGGTGGGTGAGCAGTTGATGGAGGAGCTGGAGGCTGGCCAGGTCCGCCCACTGGAGGTCATCCAGGAAGAGGACGAGGGGGTGCTCGGGCGTGGCGAACACGCCGAGGAACTTGCGCAGGACGAGCTGGAAGCGGTGCCGGGCCTCGGCGGGAGGCAGCTCGCCGACGGAGGGCTGCTTGCCGGCGACGAGCTCGAGCTGGGGCACCACGTCCACGAGCACCTGGCCCTGGCCCTCCCAGGCCTCGTTGAGCCGCGCGCTCCAGCGTGCGAGCTCCTCGTCGGTGCTCGCGAGGAGCTGTTGCGTCAGGCCGCGGATGGCCTGGGCCAGGGTGATGTAGGGGATGTCGCGCTGGAGCTGATCGAACTTGCCGCTGAGGAAGAAGCCGCGCTGGCGCACCACGGGCCGGTGCAGCTCGTGCACCACGGCGGACTTGCCGATGCCGGAGTAGCCCCGGACGAGGAACAGCTCGGGACGTCCGCTCTGGGCCACGCGCTCGAACCCCTGGAGCAGGGCGGCGGCCTCGGAGCCGCGCCCGTAGAGGCGCTGGGGGAGCTGGAAGTGCGTGGGGTGATCGTGCTCGCCCAGGGGGAAGTCCTCGTGCACGCCGCGCAGGAGCGAGTCCCTGCACCGCGCGAGGTCCGCCGCGAGCCCCTCGGCGCTCTGGTAGCGCTCCTCGGCGACCTTGGCCATGAGCTTGAGGACGATGGCGGACAGCACGGGAGGCAGGTCCGGCACGCGCTCCCGCGGGGGCTGGGGTGCCTGGGCCATGTGGGCATGGAACCACTCGAGCGCGTCACGCGCCTGGAAGGGGCGGCTGCCGGTGAGTACTTCATAGAGGGTGACGCCCAGGGAGTAGAAATCGGAGCGGTGATCCACCGCGCGGTTCATGCGCCCGGTCTGCTCCGGAGACATGTACGCCAGGGTGCCCTCGATGAGCGTGGCGGGAGCGGCCTCCACGTGCTCGACGAGCTGGAAGGTGGCGGCGCCGAAGTCGACGAGGCGGGCGTCCCCGGACGACGTGACGACGATGTTGGCGGGCTTGATGTCCTTGTGGATGACGCCATGGCGGTGGACCTCCGCCAGGGTGGACACCAGGGAGAGGGCCAGCTCCAGGGCCCGGAGCACCTCGAAGGGGCGGCCGACGAGCGTGGACAGGGGCTCGCCCTCCACCGCCTCGAAGAGGAGCACCGGACGCTCCTGGAGCACCTCGCAGCCCAGTGCACGCGAGACGCCGCGCACGTCGCGCAGCCGCTGGAGGATGTCGAACTCACGCCGGTAGCGCTCGAGCGCCTGCGGGTCCGGCCCCGAAGTCAGGGGCGTCTTGAGGACGAGGGACGTGCCATCGGCATCACTCACCGCGTGGAAGAGCCGGTTGGTGCTCGTGGACCTGAAAGCCCCTCGAAGGGTGTAGCCTGGAATGGTCAGCATGCCGGGATGGATGAGACGGGATCCTACCTCAGGGGGTTCGAGGCGGTCGGTGACGCACCTCCCCAGCGCCTTCCTTACCCTTGATGACGGGGGGACGCACGGTCTTCACCCCAAGGGAACTCCCCCCACACAGGGGCCGCGCGCCATCGACGGGCTGCTCCCTCGCCGACTCCGGACCTCGGGTCACTTTTGTCCGGCTCACGTCGTGGGCAGGGGCGCGGGTCCGAGGTTGGAAGGATCGCGCACGAACTCCTCGGTGGGCGTGAGCCGCATGTTCGTCAGCCGGTGCCGCTCGACGAAGTGCTTGAACCGCTCGGAGACGACCACCTTCCCCTGCATGCCACGAGGGCGGAAGATGTCCTCTCCGGCCCAGGTGCCCGGCTCCAGGACGAAGCCGTGGGTGGCGTCGATGCCCGTCGCACGGCACTCGGTGCAGGTGGGGGGCGAGGAGACACGCACACGGTTGAGCACCAGGTCCACCGCCGCCCGGCCGAAGCAGGGCCAGACGACGAAGTAGGAAGGCACGGTGAGCGGCTCGCGCTTCTTCTTCGTCATGCGGCGCACCCGAACCACATCCACGGGATGGAAGCCCTCCAGTCCGGTGAGCCCCTCGGCGCGGAAGGCCTCCACGAAGCGTTCGGAGACAAGCAATTCGTACCCCACACCATCAATGAAGTCCCCGAGTTCCTCCCCATACAGTTCCAGCTTGACCCGATAGGGGGGAAGCCAGGTGAGCAATCCGATGATGTCGCCGCACTGCGGGCAACGCGGCGCGTCCGCCCGGTTGACAGGCTCGGCCTTTTCAAGACCAACATCGTAATGGGAAGAAAGGACTCCTTTTTCCAGGACGAAGAAGCGCGGGGAGAGCGAGGATTCAGAAGCCAAGGGGGAACCTCGCTCTCATATCTGGACGGCTGTAAATCTCACGTAACCGGGTCATGAACTCCTTGGGTGTTGCCTTGGGGTGCTCCTTGAGCCACGCGACAACCTCTTCATCGACCTTGCGGTGCCAGTCCTGGTAGCCACAGTGGGATTGCTCGTCCTTGGCCCGAGAAACGAAGCGTGGGTCCCGAGGTTGGTAGAGCCCCTTGAGCGTGGGGTGGTCCTCCAATCCCTTGGCAATGGGCCGGGAGATGAGGTGGTGGTTCTGGCCCTTGCAATGGGGCGGCTCGGAAGAGCCCAGCGATTGGGACAAGGACTCCGCCGCCGCCTGGAGCTGCTGCTTCGTGCTCTCGTCGCCCTTTCCCTCCATCCAGGTGGCCTGCTCCAGGAGTTCATGCACCTCGTCCAACACCTGGGCGGCCTTGCGCGCGTCGTCCCCCGCGAGGGTCACACAGGCACTCACCATGCCTTGCTTGCAACTGCACACCGCTGACATCTCGCCGGGCGTACAGGCCACCTGCGTCAACACCACCAGTAGCAAGCTCGAGAGCATGGGCCTTCTCCTGCAAGAAATATCCGGCACTTCCAACTTGAGGGGGGCGCGGAGATTACCCCGGCAGGCGACGTTGTCCCGGGCGTCGCACCCGGCGCTCCCGTCCAGCGTGCCGCACGAGAGAACGGCCACGCGCGCCGTGCCAGGCCCCCCGGCGAGCAATCAGACGTGGAGTGAAATCCCAAGAAAGTCGGGAACTTGAGGGGGCTGGCGAGCACATGGTACGACCCCCGCCGGCCCGTGGCCCATCGGCCACGCGTCTTGCCTGTCGGAGAGGGCTTTCCCATGAGCGAGCGCAACGAACTGCCGAGGTCGCCCACCTGGAGCACCACGGGTGCATCCGTGCTCCCCACCGTGCAGGCCCCCTCCCGCCCCGCCGTCTCCGAGGCCCTCGCTTCCCACCTGGGCGCACTGCCGCCCGCCGCCTCCAGCCCCGAGCAGGACGCCCGCGAGCGCATCGCCAGCCTGGAGCGCGAGGCGCGGGCGCTCGGCACCGAGCCCCAGGCCGCCCTGCTCTTCCATGAGATGGGCCGGCTCTGGGAGGACCCGCTCAAGAATCCCCGCAACGCGGCCATGGCCTACAACCAGGCCTACCGGATCGCTCCGCGCTTCCTCTCCAACATCCGCGCCGCGCGCCGCCTCTTCGCCGACGTGGGCAACTGGCAGATGGCCGTGCAGTTGCTCGAGGCGGAGCTCAACGCCACCGAGGAGCCCGCCGAGCGCGCCGCCCTCTTCTTCGAGAAGGGCAGTCTGCTCGAGGAGCGGCTGGGGCGCGTGGAGGAGGCCAGTGCCGCCTTCGCCCAGTGCCTGGAGCTCGAGCCGCGGGATCCCGCGCTGCTCACCCAGCTCGAGGCGCTCTACGCCGCGCGCAATGATCATTCCGCGCTCGTGGCGGTGTACCGGCTGCTGGCCATCGCGCTGGAGACGCCCGCGCTGCGCGCCCACTACCTCACCGCCGCGGGCCTGGTGCTCGACGAGCGCCTCAAGCGCACCGCGGAAGCCGCCGCGTGCTTCCGCGAGGCCTTCCGGCTGGACAGCGCGGATCCCCTGCTGCTCAACGCCCTCAAGCGCGTGGCCGTGCGCGAGGGCCGCGCCGAGGAGCTGCTCGAGGTGCTCACCGCCGAGGCCGAGGTGCTCGGGCCCCAGGGCGCGCCCGCCTGGCTGCAGTTGTGCAAGATGTACGAGCGGCTGGGGCGCAAGGAGGAGGCGCTCGCGGCGCTGCTCGACGCGCGGCGCGTGAGCCCCAACGAGTCGCTCATCCTCTCGGCGCTGGCCAACATCTACGAGACGCGCCACCGCTTCGAGGAGCTGGCGGACGTGCTGCTCGCGTGGGTGGGCTGCATCGGCGACGAGAGCGAGCTGGTGGCCATCAACCTGCGTCTGGCGGCGCTGTACGAGGAGGACCTCAAGCGCGACGCGGACGCCATCGCCCGCTACCAAGCCATCCTCGCGCGCATCCCCGGCCATGCCGCGGCGCTCGCGGGCCTGGGCAAGCTCTACTTCCGCACCCGCAACTGGGAGGGGCTCGTCTCCGTCTTCGACGCCGAGGCCGCCGCCACCCAGGAGCCCCGCGAGAAGGCCGCGCGCATGTACAAGGCGGCCGAGGTGATGGAGGAGCGGCTCAACCGGCAGGAGGAGGCCATCCAACGCTACACCGCCTGCCTCCAGGTCCAGCCGGGCTACTTCCCCGCCCAGAAGGCCCTCATCGGCCTCTACGAGCGCCAGGGCCGCTTCGCCGATCTCGTGGCCATGTACGAGCAGGATCTGCTGCAGACGCAGGACCGCGAGCAGATCATCGACACGCTCAACAAAGTGGCGATCATCCACGAGGAGCGGCTCAATGATCTGGCGCACGCCATCGAGTGCATGCGGCGCATCCTCGACCTGGCGCCGGATCACCTGCAGAGCGTGCGCAACCTGTCGCGGCTGCTGGAGCGCGCGGGGAACTTCCCGGAGCTGTTGCGCAACCAGGAGCTGGAGGCGTCGCTGGTGGGAGACACCAAGCAGGTGCTCGCGCTCTACCACCGCAACGCGGAGATCCTCGACGAGCACCTGAAGGATCGCCCCGGCGCCATCGCCGCCTATGAGCGCGTGCTCACGCTGATGCCCTCGTACCTGCCGGCGCTCAAGGCGCTCGGGCGGCTGTACTCGCAGGAGGGCAAGTGGGAGCAGCTCATCCGCATGTACCGCACCGAGGCGGAGTTCTCCACCAACCCGGACGCGGCCGCGGCGCTCATCCACAAGATTGGCGAGCTGTACGAGCACCGCCTCAAGGACGAGAGCCAGGCCGTCGCCTCCTACCAGGAGGTGCTCACGCTGGCCCCCAGCCACTTCCCGGCGCTGCGCGCGCTCGCGCGGCTCTACAAGGCCAAGGGCGCGTGGGAGAGCCTCATCGAGGTGCTGCGCTCGGAGGCGGCCAACCGCACGGATCCCATGGAGCGCGCCAACGCGCTCTACCACGCGGCCACCATCTGGGAGGATCAGCTCAAGCGGCCGGACATGGCCATCGAGGTGTTCCAGGAAGTGCTGCGCCTGGCTCCGGGCCACACCGCCACCCTGCGGGCCCTGGAGCGGCTGTTCCTCGCGGACGAGGACGTGAAGGAGCTGGTGGCGCTCTTGGATCGCGAGACGCAGATGGGGCAGACGGCGGGCGCCAAGGTGTCCGCGTACATGAAGCTCGCGCGGCTCTACCTGGATCACTTCCAGGAGCCGGCGCGCGCGGCCCAGTGCTGCGAGGCGGTGCTCGCGCTGGAGCCCGGCCACCTGTCGGCCCTCAAGACGCTCGAGCGCATCCGCGCGGCAGACCGGGCGCGCCGCGGCGAGCTGCGCCTGCGCCTGGCCGAGCTGGTGAAGGACGCGCGGCTGGGGCTCGCGCTGCGGGTGAACGCCGCGGCGGACCTGGACAAGGGGGTGGACCTCGAGGCGCTGCGGCAGGCGGTGGCGGCCAATCCCCGCGACGTGCGGCTCACCTTCGGCCTCGAGCGCGCCCTGCGCCAGGCGGGTGACGCGGCCGGCCTGTCCGAGCTGTACCTGCGCCGGCTCCAGGTGGTGACGGACGAGCTGGAGCGCGTGCAGTTGATGCTGCGCTGCGCGGACCTGGACGAGGGCAAGCTGAACAACTCGCTGCGCGCCGAGCAGGCCTACCGCGCGGTGTTGCAGTTGCAGCCGCAGTGTCTGCCCGCGCTGCAGGGCCTGCGGCGCGTGCTGGCCCGCCGGGGCGACGCGGCCTCCGCCCGGGTGTTGTTGGAGAGCGAGGCGAACGCCAGCCGAGATCCCCGCGGCGCCATCGAGTCCTTCATCTCCGCGGCCCGGCTCGCCGCGGGGGCCCTCCAGGACGCGGACGGCGCCATCTCCCTGTACCGCAAGGCGCTGGAGCGCGATCCCCTGGACGCGACGGCCACCGCCGGTCTGGAGGAGCTGCTGGCGGCGCGGGGCGGCGCGGGAGATCTGGCGCTGATGCAGCAGCGGCGCGCCGAGGCACGGCTGGCCCAGGGCGACACGGACGCGGCCGCCGACGCCCTGCTCCACGCGGCGAAGACGTACCTGACGGGCGTGGGAGACCAGGCACGTGCCCTGGAGCTGCTCGAGCGCACCCTGTCCCTGCGGCCCACGCTCCCGGAGGCCCTGGAGCTGCGCGCGCACCTGCTGCTGGAGCACCGCCGCTACGGCGAGGCCGCCGCCACGCTCACCCAGCGCGTCGAGCTCGGAGGAGATCCCGCGCTCGTGGCGAGGATGCACCTCACGCTGGGCGCGCTGTACCAGGATCACCTGGCCGAGCCGAGCCATGCCGCCGTGCACCTGCACGCCGCGCGCGAGGCCCTGCCGCACAACGTCGAGGTGCTCGAGCGCCTGTCGACGCTCTTCCTCCAGGTGCGCAACTGGACGGGGGCGATGGATTGCCTGCGGCGGCTGTTGGAGCTGGAGCTGCCGGTGGCCGACCGCGCGCGCCACACGGTGACGCTCGCGCAGGTGCACGAGCAGGGGCTGGGGGATCTCGCCACGGCCTCCGCGCTCTACCGCCAGGCATTGGACCTGAGCCCGGGGGACATGACGCTCGTGGACCGGCTGGCGACGCTGTACGAGCGCGCCGGCAAGCTGCCGGAGCTGTCGCAGATGCTGGAGACCCAGTCCGCGCAGGCCCAGGGCGCGGGGGACAGCAAGCGCGCGGTCACCCTGCGGCTGAAGGTGGCCGATCTGAGCGCGGGCCCCCTGAGCGAGCCCGCGCGCGCGGTGACGCTCTACCGGCAGATCGTGGAGGCCGAGCCGGGCAACGTCGCGGCGCGCGCGGCCCTCGCCAACCTGTACATGCGCGACGCGGCGTCGGCGCAGCTCGCCATCGAGGAGCACCGGCAACTCTTGCGCCTGGAGCCCACGCGCGTGGAGAGCCTGCACGCGCTCTTCCGGCTGTGGGAGGGCCTCAAGCAGAACGACAAGGCCTTCTGCGCCGCGTCGGTGCTGCACTTCCTGCGGGCGACGAACGAGGCGGAGGCCATCTTCTACACGGAGATGCGCAATCGCCTGCCCCTGGAGACGCAGGAGCGGCTGAGCGTGACGGATCTCGACACGGCGCTCACCCACCCGTCCGCGCGGGGGCCCCTGCTCGAGGTGCTCCGGGCCGTGGGAGATCAGCTCGGCAAGCTGCACCCGCCGCAGTTCGAGCTGCTGGGCGTCAACCGCAAGGACGACAAGCTCAAGCCGGAGCACGCCGTGTTCAAGGCCGTGCGCGCCGTGGCGCAGGTGTTCGGCGTGGAGGAGTTCGAGGTGTACCAGTCGCGCCGCGGACTGCTCGCCCTGGAGACCGGAGAGCCGCTCGCGGTGTGCGTGGGCCAGGACGTGGTGCGCCGCTTCAACGCCCGCGAGCAGAAGTTCCTCATCGGCCGCACGGTGATGGGCCTCTTCAACAAGACGGCGGTGCTCTCCAAGCTGTCGCGCGGCGAGACCCTGGATCTGTTCGGCAACTCGGTGCGCATCTTCGCGCCCCAGTTCACGGCGCTGGGGCGCAACAACGAGGAGCTGGTGAAGCAGTACCGCCGCGCCTACTCGCGCAAGGCGCTCAAGGCGCTGGAGCCGGCCGCGCTGGAGCTGGGTCCCCAGTCCAAGGTGGAGCTGCCGCCCATGCTCGAGGGCCTCGCGCTGTCGGCGGACCGCGCGGGCGCGCTCCTGTGCGGAGATGTATCGGTGGGCCTCTCGCTCGTGCTCAAGGAGGATCCGAACTTCGCCAACTCGCGCCTGGACCACACCGAGCCGCTGCTCCAGGCGCTGCGCGAGCGCGCCGATCTGCAGCAACTGCTCTCCTACGTGCTCGGCGACGACTTCCTGCGCCTGCGCCAGCGGCTCGGCCTGTCCCTGCCGTGAGCTGACCCGGAGGGGTCGAGGCGGGGCGCGCCTTCGCTCCGCGCGCCCCCGCTCCTTACGGCCCGAGCGAAATCCTCGACCACGCCTGTCGCGCGGAGGCGTCCAGGAACGGGACTTCCGGCCCGCAAGGGGTTCCGTCGGTTTTTGTCGGCCATCCACCTTTACAAGTGGGATAACGCTCCTGTATCAATCCAGTGTCGCACTCCCGTTTACTCGGGAGTGAACTCCAAGGACCTCGCGGTCCACCGGATCACCGGAGGGGTGATCCGGAAAACCAAGCAACGCCAGTTGAGATAGCTCGCGAAGGGACGGAGCAGGGCCGTCGTGTGTGCGCGCTCACGCCGACCCTTCGTGACGGGAGGCTGTTGATGAGAGTGCAGCGGATGGTGGTCCCGCTCTCGCTCGCCCTGATGGGGCTGAGCGGTTGCAATCCCTATGAGCGGTGGACGGGTGATGAGTTCAACGCCGGTCCGGTGGATGCGCAAACCTTCCCGCCCGAGTACCTCGGCGCGGGTGCCAATCGCCAACGCGCGGGCTCCGGCAGTTTCACCGCCACGAGCGCCCTCGCGGGGGGCGCGGAGATTGAGTACTTCCGCTTCTCCTTCTCTTCCACGCAGCGCACCGCCACCAATCCCCTGGCGGTGGCGAGTTCCACCGCCGCGCCCAAGGCCATCGCCTACGTGTTCGACTCCGGCTGCCAGGCTCCCGAGGGCTACTCCTTCGATGCGGTCCGTGACCCGGTCGACTACTCCCAGCAGGGCGTCATCTTCACCCGGCTGCCGAGCGCCACGTACACCCCGGGCACCGCCGTCTCCTGGTCCTATGTGCCCATCGTCGCGCGCGTGCCGGTGACGTCCAAGGGCGAGGGTTGCCAGGACATCAAGAGCGAGGCCGCCCTGGTCAAGCGCGCGGGCTCCGAGGTGGAAGTGACGCTCACCGAGCCCGCGCCCGCCACGGGCAAGCAGGTGGGTGTCTCCGACGGCACCCTGCTGGCCCACGCCATCATCGAGCCGGGCGCGGCCGTCTACCACGCCGATGGGGAGACTCCGGACACCGGCGTCGGCCTGCAGAAGTGGGGCTGGTACAACCAGTACCTCCTGGCCTACCTCGACGGTGGAGTGATTCCCACCCAGGGCGGCAACATGGTGCCCCAGCGCCTGTACATCCCCCGCTCCCCGGTGACGGTGGGCGGCACCGACAAGACGGTGGCGGTCGGCCAGGGCTTCGACGTGCTCGCGGCCCGGCGGGGCGAAGCGGGCTACTCGCCCATTTGCGAGGTGTGGACCTATGACGCCGGCGGCCCGCTCACCCC
Organism: Cystobacter fuscus DSM 2262; assembly: GCF_000335475.2. Lineage (NCBI taxonomy): Bacteria > Pseudomonadati > Myxococcota > Myxococcia > Myxococcales > Archangiaceae > Cystobacter > Cystobacter fuscus. The sequence goes on from NZ_ANAH02000049.1 coordinate 15,898, forward strand.
GGAGCAACTGCCCACGAGCGCCGCGGACATCGAGGCCCAGTTCGGCGCCACCGCCCAGCGCGCGACCTCTGTCCCCTCTTTCTATTGCCTGCAGCTCCAATAGCACGAGCCCGGAAGACCAACGCACATGAAATCCAGGAACATCAAGTGGTTGCATCTCGCGCTCGCGCTGTCCCTCGGGGGCTCCGGCGCGGCGTTCGGCGCGGACGTCATCACCGGCCGTATCGACGGCCGGCTGCGTGAGTCGGGGACCCAGGCGCCCCTGCCGGGTGCCAAGGTCACCCTCACCTCGCCCGCGCTCATCGGCGGCTCCAAGGTCATCGCCACCGCCCCGGACGGCTACTTCCTCGCCACCGACCTGCCTCCCGGCGAGTACACCGTCCAGTTCGAGCTGGAGGGCATCAAGCCCATCACCCGCAAGCTCGTGGTGCGCCAGGGTGAGACGAGCCCGTTGAACGTGACGTGGAACGTCGAGTCGGACATGGAGGAGAACATCGTCGTCGAGTACGAGTCTCCCGGCACGCGTCCCGAGTCCACCCAGTCCGGCGCGGTGCTCTCCGCGACGGGCCAGTCCAAGCTCGCCTCCGGCCGCAGCTACCAGGCCGTGGCCCAGCAGGTAGCCGGTGTGAGCGGCGGCAGCAACCCGGACATCCGGGGTGCCAACGCCATCATGAACCGCTACCTGATCGATGGAATGGACATCACCGATCCGGTGACGAACACGTTCTCGTCGAACATCAACTTCGACTCCATCTCCTCCTTCTCCATCATCACCGGAGGCATGGAGGCGCAGTACAACTCGATGGGCGGCGTCATCAACGTCATCTCGGCCCAGGGCTCGGATGAGTTCCACGCGGACGCCTCGTTCTACGCCAACCACTACCTGCTGTCGGTGCCGCCGCAGTTCGGCTCGAACCTGTACGAGGGCTACAAGCCCTTCAACACCACGGTTCGTCCCCCCACCCAGAGCTACCAGGGCAACGTCAACATCAGCGGCCCCATCCTCAAGGAGAAGCTCTGGTACGCGTTGTCCTACCAGTACTCCAACAACCAGGCCTCCTCGCCCGCGGGCCCGCCACTCAACCTCCAGGCGCCCAACCGCGAGTTCATCGGGCACTACGTGCGCGGCAAGCTGACGTGGGCCCCGGGCTCGCGCAGCCGTGTCACCCTGTCCGCCCTGACGGACCCGGCCAGCATTCCCTTCGCCGACTTCAGCGGATCCCTCGCCAACTCGGTGACGCCGTTCGCCGCCCGCTTCCAGTCACAGGGTGGATGGCTCGGCAACCTCACGTGGGAGTACTTCCCCACGGCGGAGACGACCTACAAGGCCATGGTCGGCGCCCAGACGAACACCATCCGCTCCGGACCCCAGGGCGTCTTCGGCACCTTCGACCTGGCCGCCATCCGCAACAGCTACAACGACCCCACGCTCTCGTACGACCCCAATCGTCCGCAGCACACCAACGACGATGACGGCACGGTCTGGTTCAACGACTCCGACATCACCTCGGACGCGCGCTACACGCTGAGCACGGACCTGTCCGTGGCCCACCGCACGACCCTGTTCGGTCAGCGCCACGAGGCGCAGGCGGGTTTCCAGGGCCGCTTCATCCAGCGCAACTTCAGCTTCGAGGTGCCCGGCGGACGGACGTACACCGACGCGGGCGGCGGTCCCGGCCAGGCCGGTCTGTGCCTTCCCGAGATCGGCCAGACCGACGGCTGCAACTACTACGCCGAGACTCCCGCCTACAACACCGTCGAGCGCGGCCTGGGCGCCGGCCTCTACGTCCAGGATCGCTGGAAGCCGGTGGACTGGGTCACCATCATGCCGGGTCTGCGCTTCGACTACGGCTACACCCGCGACGCCGCGGGCCGCGTGGCCGGACAGCTCGCCGGCTTCGGTCCCCGCCTGGGCGCGGTGCTCGATCTGACGCGTGACTCGAAGACCATCTTCTCGGCCTTCTACGGTCGCTCCAACGAGACCCTGTCGCTGCTCGCCGCCGCCAACGCCAGCCCCTCCGCGAAGACCGACTACTACGCCTACGATCCGGCCACGGGGACCTTCGACTACAGCTCGTCGGAGGGTGGCCCCGGTGCCACCGAGGTGGACCGCAAGAACCACACCCCGCCGCACTCGGATGAAATCCTGTTGAGCCTGCGTCGGCAGATCGGCAAGAACACCGGTCTGTCGGTCGAGTACACCTACAAGAATCTGGCCAACATCTGGGACGCGGTGGAGACCAACCAGATCTGGGATCCCTCGGGCACGCGCGTCATCGGCTACAAGAACGGCGTGGCCACGCCGGTGTACCTGTTCACCCGTCCGGACTCGAACTGGATCAAGTACCAGAGCGTGGACCTCATCCTGGATGGCCGTCCGACGCCGGAGCTGGAGTTCTACGCGGCCTACACGCTGTCCTTCCGCTACGGTCCGGGCAACGAGTCCATGGGCCAGCTGAGCACGGGCATCGGCCAGTACGACAACCCGCGTCAGTCGCAGTTCTACACGGGCTACTCGCTGGGCGACACGCGGCACCAGATCAAGCTGCTGGGCTCGTACACCTGGAAGGGCCTGAGCATCGGACCCAGCTTCAGCTATGCCTCGGGCGCGACGCGGGCCAAGCGCTACAACACGGCCAACCCGAACATCAGCGGCTACGTCCTGCGCTCGCCCGTGGGCACCACGCCGGGCACTCCCAACGATCCCACGCAGATCGCCGAGTTCCGCCTGCCGGACACCATCACCGCCAACGCGCGTATCAGCTATGACTTCTCGGAGCTGACCGGCCAGAAGTTCGCGCTCATCGCGGACGTGTTCAACGTGTTCAACCTCGGGGCCCCCACCGGCCTCGTGACGACGGAGAACGTGGGCGCGACGAGCAACTTCGGCCTGGCGTCCGCCCGTCAGCAGCCGCTGCGCGTGCAGCTCGCCCTGCGCTACCAGTACTAGTCGGTTCCACCCGCGGGGCGCCGGAGCAGGACTCCGGGACCCCGCCTGGTCGACAGACGCCCCCCTCCGAGAACATCCGGAGGGGGGCGTGTCGCGTTATGGAGTCGGGCGCTCCGCATGCCCGTGCGCCGCGAGGTGCCGCCCCCCGAGCAACTCCGGGCGCACGCCCTCGAGGGCAGGCTCTGGCCGGTGGTGCTCCTGGTGACTCGATGTTGGCATCGAGGCCAGGAGCGGGAACGCGTCGCGTGGCAGCTTGGAGTCAGGCACTCGCCGCGGGCCTGGTTCCAGCCAGCGCGTCGCACGCCATGTCGAATTCTCCCAGGGCTTATCACGCGGGGCGTGGAGGGCTTGACAAGCGGGCGGCGGAACTCAAGTGCTCGGATGCCATCGGGTCAGGCCAGGTGCATGCGGAAACGCATGGCGAACATGCGTATTCGAGGGTGCTCGGGCGGGCACGCCTACCGGACACTTTGGCACATCGTCCGGATCATGTAGCGCAAGACAAGTTTTAGAACACAGAGCAACGCGGGCAGTCTCTTCGTGGACGGTTGCTATTCTTTTATCATCCACCGTGACGGATGCCCCAACCCAGCTGCGCCTCTCATGACTTGTCTTTGGTAGTTAGACATTGGTGCAATGGTTCTGCACCGACGTCTGGATATTCCAAGGGAATGAGGTGGGTGGAATCACGAGTGGTTTTCTCGATTCTCGAAAAGCGACAATGCGCCCCAGCATCAGCGGCACCATCCTGCGCTTGCCCGTGGGCACCACGCCGGGCTCGCCCAACCACCGTGGGCGCGGTCAACAACTTCGGCCGCGCGACCTCCCGCCAGCAACCGCCGCGCGTGCAGTTCGCCCTGCGCTACCAGTACTGGTCGGGTCCACCCGTGGGGCGCCGGAGCAGGACTCCGGGGCCCCGCCTGGTCGACAGACGCCCTCCTCCGAGAACATCCGGAGGGGGGCGTGTCACGTTATAGAGTCGGGCGCTCCCCATGCCCCTTCCCGCCGTCCTCCCGCCCGCCCTCGCCGCGCTGCCCATGCGCCACAAGGTGCCGCCCCCCGAGCAACTCCGGGCGCACATCCTCGAGGGGCGGAGCTGGCCGGTGGCGCTCCCGGTGACGTTCACCCCCTTCGCGTCGGCCCAGCCGTGCTCGGCCCGCTGTGTCTTCTGCTCGGAGACGCTGCGGCCCCACGGCTCCGGGCGGCTCTCGGCGTCCCTGCGGCCGGGCCCTCGCTACCAGGAGGGGCTCGCCCGGGCGCTCGCCGCGCTCCAGGGTCTGCCCCTGGGCATCTCCCTGTCCGGGCTCGAGTCCACGGATGCGCCGGAGTGGTTGCTGGGGGTGCTCGACGTGCTGGAGGCCCACGAGCGCCACCCCGCGGGTCACGTGGAGGAGAAGGTCCTCTATTCCAACGCGGCCGGGCTGTGCGCGGAGACGTCGGGCGGAGTGTTGCTGCCCCGACTGGCGCGCTACGGCCTGACGCGCGTGGAGATCTCCCGGCACCACCCCGAGGCCCCACGCAACGACGGCATCATGCGCTTCCGCCCGGGCCAGCCCGTGGCGCGGCAGGAGGTGTTCGAGGCGGCGGTGCACGCGACGCGCGGCCATGTGCCCGTGCGGCTCGTGTGCATCGTGCAGCGCACGGGCGTGGCCACGCCCACGGACGTGGTGGACTACCTGCGCTGGGCGGTGGAGCGGCTGGGCGTGACGGACGTGGTGTTCCGCGAGTTCTCCCGGCTGCATGGGCTCTACCAGCCCAACACCACCTGGCGCACCATCGAGCGCGACCGGGTGCCCATCGAGTCCCTGCTCGAGCCGCTGCTGCCGGACGGGCCCGGCTCGGACTTCGAGCCGGTGGACGTCACGCGGGGCTACTACTACTGGAACGCGCGCCTGCGCTGGCGCGGCCAGTGCTCGGTGACGTTCGAGGCCTCGGACTACCAGGACATGAAGGCCCGGCATCACTCGGGCGTCATCCACAAGTTCGTCTTCCACGCCAATGGCAACCTCTGCGCGGACTGGGATCCGGAGCGCGAGGTGCTGCTGCGCACCGCATGAGCGCCCCGCCCTCCGAGCACGTCGCCTACCTGGAGCTGCTCCACCGGCTCCAGTCGCACGGGGTGCGCTTCGCCCTCACCGGCTCCTTCGCGCTGCGCCTGCTCATGGACGCGCTCGGGGGCGAGCCCGTCCCGGACTGCGATCTCCTCCTCGAGCCCTCCGCCGACAACCTCCAGCGGTGGGCGGCGCTCCTCGTGGAGGACGGCTGGTCCCTGGCCGTGTGGAACGAGCCCCTGGGGGTGCCGCTCGAGCTCGAGACCCTCCGTGGGAAGTACTATGTCCGGGCGAGGAAGGGCCCCCTGGTGCTCGATGGCACCTACGAACACGACACCCTGGAGACTGGCACCCTGGTGTCCGGAGCGCGGAGGAGCCACGGCCTGCCGGTGATGGACCTGGACACCCTGCTCGCGCTCAAGCGGGAGCGGGGCACCCCGAGGGATCTCGAACAGGTGGCGCGGGTGGAACACTGGCGGCGCGAGCACCGGGGGCGGTAGGGTCCGCCGCGACCTCTGGCCAGGAGTAACACGCCCATGACCGTTTCCGCCCTCTTCAACCCCGCGCGTTGGCGCGAGGTCGACGGCTTCAAGTTCGAGGACATCACCTACCACCGCGCCGTGGATCAGGGCACGGTGCGCATCGCCTTCAATCGCCCCGAGGTGCGCAACGCCTTCCGGCCCAAGACGGTGGACGAGCTGTACACGGCGCTCGAGCACGCGCGCACGAGCACCGACGTGGGCTGCGTGCTGATCACGGGCAATGGCCCCTCGCCCAAGGACGGCGGCTGGGCGTTCTGCTCGGGCGGAGATCAGCGCATCCGCGGCAAGGACGGCTACAAGTACGAGGGCGATCAGGCGGGCAAGCCGGATCCGGGCCGGCTCGGCCGGCTGCACATCCTCGAGGTGCAGCGGCTCATCCGCTTCATGCCCAAGGTGGTCATCGCCGTGGTGCCCGGCTGGGCGGTGGGCGGCGGGCACAGCCTGCACGTGGTGTGTGACTTGACGCTCGCCAGCCGCGAGCACGCCATCTTCAAGCAGACGGACCCGGACGTGGCGAGCTTCGACAGCGGCTACGGCTCGGCGCTGCTCGCGCGGCAGGTGGGCCAGAAGAAGGCGCGGGAGATCTTCTTCCTCGGGCTCAACTACACGGCGGATCAGGCCGCCGCCATGGGCATGGTGAACGCGTCGGTGCCCCACGCGCAGCTCGAGGAGGTGGCGCTGGAGTGGGCGGCCCTCATCAACTCCAAGAGCCCCACGGCGATGCGCATGCTCAAGTATGGCTTCAACCTGCCGGATGACGGCCTCGTGGGGCAGCAGCTCTTCGCGGGCGAGGCCACGCGGCTCGCCTACGGCACCGAGGAGGCCCAGGAGGGCCGCGACGCCTTCCTGGAGAAGCGCGACCAGGACTACAAGCGCTTTCCCTGGCATTACTGACGACTGGCGTGGGGGCTCTCGTGGGGTGGCTGGTCTGGGTGGTGGAAACGGCGATGTGCCTGGGCGCGGCCTTCTGGGTGGCGGCGGCGCTCTACCCGGATCGCGGTGTCCCGCACCGGCTCATCGCCACCCTGCTCGTGGCTCCCGCGCTGCTCCTCGTGCCCATGCAGGCGCTGGGGCTCGCGGGAGCGCTGCGGCCCGTGTGGCTCGGAGCGCTGGCGCCCGTGGGGTTCGCGATCGCGGCGGCCCTGGCCTCGCGGCACCTGGGGCATGAGCGGGCGTGGGCCCTCGCGCGCTCGGACCTGGGCGCCCCCTTCCGACTGCTGCGCGAGGCCGTGCGCGAGCGCGAGCCCGCCGTGCTCACCACGGGGGTCGCCCTGGGGGTGCTGCTCTTCGCGGGGTTGCTGGTGTGGCTCTACAGGTCCTGGATGTGGGATCCCGTCTGGTACCACGTGCCCATCACCGCGTATGCCATTCAAATGGGCTCGTTGGATTGGATCGACACCTCGGTGCCCTGGACGCAGAGCCACCCGAAGAACATCGAGCTGTTGGCGGCGTGGAACTGCATCTTCCCCCTGGACAACCGGCTGGATGACAGCTCGCAACTGCCCTTCGCGGTGCTGGGCGCGGCGGTGACGGCGGCGTGGGCACGGGAGGTGGGCGCGCGGCCGGCCTTCGCGGCGGGAGTGGGCGCGGCGTGGATGCTCTTGCCCCCCATGTTCCTGCAGATGTGGAGCACGCACGTGGACCTGGCGTGCGGCGCCTTCCTGAGCGCGGCGGTGTTCTTCCTGCGCGAGCGGCCCACGCCCCGGGATCGGTGGATGAGCCTGCTGGCGCTCGGGCTGTACGCGGGCACGAAGATGACGGGCGCATTCCACCTGCTGCTGCTCGGGCCGTGGGTGGCCGTGCGGGGCGGGCTGGAGCTGTGGCACGCCCGGGGCGAGCGGTGGCGGCGCGCCGGGGACCTGGTTCTCTCGGTGCTCGCGCTGATGGCGGTGGGCTCGTTCAAGTACTTCCAGAACCTGTGGAAGACGGGCAACCCGCTGTGGGCCTTCAAGGTGAAGCTGCCGCTGCTGGGCACCGAGCTGCCCGGCCTGTTCGATCCGGCCGTCTTCTACGGCTCGCGTCCGGGAGAGAGCCCGCTCTTCTTCGGCTCGCCGGGAGCGCTCATGCAGCTCTTGCGCAGCTGGTACGTGGAGCAGCCCGTGTACTGGCCGGACGTGCGCACGGGGGGCTTTGGTCCGCTGTTCTCCTGGCTCCTGGTGCCGTGTCTCGTGTGGCTCGTCGTCGGGCTGCTCCGCCCGGGGAACTGGAAGACGCACCTGCCCATCCTCGTGCTCGGGCTGGCGTCGCTGATGGTGCAGTCGGCCTGGTGGCCGAGGTTCGTGATGGGCGTGGCCACCGCGGGGCTGGTGGCGCTGGGCGCGCTCCAGGGGCGACTGCGGCACCTGGGGCCCCGGCTGGGCCTGTCGCTCGTCTTCCTCGCGCTCACCGCCGTCACCTTCTGGCGGGGCGCGAGTGTCCAGGTGCTCGAGCGCGACTACTTCCTCTTCCCGAGGCACTTCGGCGTCCTGCTGCGCTCGAGTCCGGAGCAGCGAGCCACGTGGCAGGTGATGGACTGGCTGTGGCCCACCGAGTGGAGTGAGCGCAAGGAGCGCGAATTCCAGGCGGGCGACGTGATGGTGTACGACCAGTCGGTGGTGTTCCTCGGGGAGTTCTTCACCCGGGACTACCGCACCCGCGTGGAGTACGTGCCGAGCAACCAGAGCGTGGCCAGCTACCTCGCGCGCATCGACGCGCTGAAGCCCCGCTGGGTGGGGGTGGAGGGCGGCTCCGCGGCGGAGTACGCCCTGAGAGCGGAGCGCGGCGCGCGGTACCTCTTCCACGCACCGCGCTCGGGCATCGTGCTCTACCGCATGCCGCGCTGAAGGCTCAGAACTGCGCCCAGCCCGGCACGCGCGGGTAGGGAATGGCGTCGCGGATGTTCTGCAGGCCGCACATGTAGACGATGAGCCGCTCGAACCCGAGCCCGAAGCCCGCGTGCGGCACCGAGCCGTAGCGCCGCAGATCGCGGAACCACTGGTAGCCCTCGGGGTGCAGGCCGAACTTCTTCATGCGCTCGTCGAGCCGGTCCAGGCGCTCCTCGCGCTGGCTGCCGCCGATGATTTCCCCGATGCCCGGGGCCAGCACGTCCATGGCCGCCACGGTCTTCCCGTCGTCGTTCATGCGCATGTAGAAGGCCTTGATCTGCTCCGGGTAGTTCATCACCACCACGGGCCGGCCCACGTGCTCCTCGGCGAGGTAGCGCTCGTGCTCGGTCTGCAAGTCATTGCCCCACTCGGGCGCGTACTCGAACTTCTTCTTGGCCTTCTTGAGGATCTCGATCGCATCCGTGTAGTCGATGCGCTCGAAGCTCGACTGGATGAACTTCTCCAGGCGCTCGGTGACGCCCTTCTGCTGGCGCTCCTCGAAGAACTTCATGTCCGGGGCGCACTCGGTGAGCACCGCCTGGAAGACATACTTGAGGAAGCGCTCGGCCAGGTTCGCGTCGTCGTTGAGGTCCGCGAAGGCGATCTCCGGCTCGATCATCCAGAACTCGGCCAGGTGCCGGGTGGTGTTGGAGTTCTCCGCGCGGAACGTGGGGCCGAACGTGTACACCTTGGACAGCGCCAGGCAGTACGCCTCCACGTTGAGCTGGCCGGAGACGGTGAGGTAGGCCTCCTTGCCGAAGAAGTCCTTGCTCCAGTCGATCTTCCCCGTGTCCGTGCGCGGAGGATTCACCGCGTCGAGCGTGGACACGCGGAACATCTGTCCGGCGCCCTCGGCGTCGCTCGCGGTGATGATGGGGGTGTTCACCCAGAAGAAGCCCTCCTCGTGGAAGAAGCGGTGGATGGCCTGGGCCGCGGTGTGGCGCACGCGGGTGATGGCGCCGAACGTGTTGGTGCGCGGACGCAGGTGGGCCACTTCCCGGAGGAACTCCAGCGAGTGCTGCTTGGGCTGGATGGGATAGGTGTCCGGATCGTCCACGAAGCCGAGCACCCGCACCTCGTCGGCCTGCACCTCGAAGGACTGGCCCTTGCCCTGGCTCTTCACGAGCGTGCCGCGGCAGACGACGGAGCAGCCCGCGGTGAGCCGCAGCACGTCCGCCTCGTAGTTGGACAGCGAGTTGGGCGCCACCACCTGGATGGGATCGAAGGTGGAGCCGTCACTCACGTTGACGAAGCTGATGCCCGCCTTCGAGTCCCGGCGGGTACGCACCCAGCCCCGCACCTCGACCTTCGTGTCCGGCGCCACCGAGCCATCCAGCGCCTTCTTCACACTGACCACCTGCATGACGGCCTTCCTTCCTCGTGAAACCCTGTCCCTCTGGAGAACGCGGAGTTAGCCGTCCGCTGGCCCGAGGACAAGCCCCATGAATGGCCCCCGCCGGAGAACGAACGCCTGCCGGGGCCCGAACAGGCCCCACCCCCCGCCGCGCGGCGAGACCCGATGGGGGAGATCGTGCTAATCGCCCCCCTCCCATGCGTTCTCTCTTCCAGCGCAAGCAGATCGCCGACCCCTCCGAGGCGCCTTCCGGAGGCCTCAGGCGCGTGCTCGGCACGGGCGATCTCGTCATGCTCTCCATCGGGGCGGTCATCGGCGCGGGCATCTTCTCCACGCTCGGCACCGCGGCGGCGGGCGAGGTGATGCCGGATGGAGAGGTCATCCGCCATGGCGCCGGACCCGCGCTCACCGTCTCCTTCCTGCTGCTCGGCGTGGTGTGTGCCCTCGCGGCGCTGTGCTACGCGGAGCTCGCGTCGATGATTCCCCAGGCCGGCAGCGCCTACGCCTACTCCTACGCGACCCTGGGGGAGATCATCGCGTGGATCATCGGGTGGGATCTGATCCTCGAGTACGCGGTGGGCAACGTGGCGGTGGCGATCGCCTGGGCGGGCTACTTCAACTCGCTCATCTCCCCCTGGGTGCAGATTCCCGGCTGGCTGACCCACGGCTACTTCAACGTGCACGCGAGCTCGGATCCCGCCATCCGGGCCCTGTTGGACACCGCGCCCCGGGCGTTCGGCCTTCCGGTGCTGGTGAACCTGCCCGCCTTCCTCATCATCCTGCTCATCACCTGGCTGCTGGTCATCGGAGTGAAGGAGAGCACCCGGGTCAACAACGCCATGGTGGTGGTGAAACTGGTGGTGCTCGCCATCTTCGTGGGCGTGGGCGCGGCGCACATCAACCCGGCCCACTACACGCCCTTCGCGCCCAATGGCTTCACCGGCATCCATCAGGCGGCGGCCATCGTCTTCTTCGCCTACATCGGCTTCGACGCCATCTCCACGGCGGCCGAGGAGACGAAGGATCCCCAGCGCACCATGCCCCGCGGCATCCTCCTGGGCCTGGGCGTATGCACGGTCATCTACGTCATCGTCGGAGCCGTGGCCACGGGCCTCATCCCCTACCTGCAGCTCCGGGCCGCGGATCCCCTGGCCCATGCCTTCCAGGTGGCGGGACTGACGAAGTTCAGCTGGCTCATCTCCCTGGGCGCCGTGGTGTCCATGTCCGCGGTGATCCTCGTCTTCCAGTATGGCCAGCCGCGCATCTTCTACGCCATGGCGCGCGACGGGCTGCTGCCCCCCTGGGCCGCCCGGGTGCACCCCAAGTACCGCACCCCCCACATCACCACGATCATCACCGGCGTGTTGGTGGCACTCGGCGCGCTGGTGGCCGATGACGCCGCCACCTATGACTTGACGAACATCGGCACCCTGTCCGCCTTCCTGATGGTGTGCCTGGGCGTGCCCATGCTGCGCCTGAAGGATCCCTCGCGGCACCGGCCCTTCAAGGTGCCCTTCGTGTGGCCGGTGTCGCTCGGGGGCGCCGCCGCCTGCCTGTTCGTGATGAAGGGCCTGCCCGTGCACGCCTGGGAGCGCTTCGGCATCTGGCTCGCCATCGGGCTCGTCATCTACTTCGTCTATGGCTACCGCTACTCCGTGCTCCGCCATGGCCGTGCCCCCGTGGAACTGGAGGGCCCGGGCCCGACGAAGCCGCCGGACGCGGCGTAGCGGCCAGGCCGCTCAGGAGCGCCGCACGGGCGTGGCCGACAGAGGATCCCACAAGAAGCTGGCGGTGTGCAGCAGGCGCTCCGTGCCCAGGCGCGAGAGCGCATCGCGCACCTCGGGCTGCTCGAGCAGGTGCTGCTCGCAGATGGCATGATCCAGCCGCAGCAGCATGCAGGGCGTGTTCGCGCGGACGGTGGCGGTGGCGGAAAAGCCGAGCAGCAGGGCGATCTCCCCGAACATGTCCCCCTCCTCCAGCGTGCGCAGCACCTGCTCGCCGTGCTCCGGGTGCTGGTGCACCGCCTGGCACTGGCCCTGGAGCAGCAGGTACAGCGAGTCCACGGGCTGCCCCTGCTGCAACAGGATCGAGCCCGCGGGCATGGCCCGGAGCTGGAATTCGTGGGACAGGGCCTCCAGCTGCGCGCTCGACAGCAGCCGGAAGAGGGAGTTGGCGCGCAGCACGTTGTCGAGCAGGCGCTCGCGCTGGTAGCCGCGCAGCACCTCCTCCACGGACGGATGGCGCTGGGCGATCCGCTCCAGGCGCTCGCGCTTGAGCTCCAGGACGGCCGTGCGCTCGAAGGCCCTGACGCTCGCGACGCGCGGCACGTGGGACAAGAGCGACATCTCCCCGAAGAAGTCCCCCTCGCCCAGCAGGGCCACGGTGCGCCGCCGGCCCGACTTCAGCGTGCGCAGCACCTCCACGCTCCCCTCCACGATGGCGAACAACGAGTCCCCCGCGGTGCCCTCCTCCACGAGCAGCTCCCCGGCATGGAAGTCCCTCAGCTCCAGGGACTCGAGCACCGTCTGGAACTCCCACCGGCCGAGCCGGGCCAGCAGCGAGGCGGAGGCGGGCTTGCGCTCGGAGGCGCCCACGGGCAGCTCGCGCTCCAGGTTGGAGGGCATCGGCACGGCGGGGCCCGCGGGGATGGCGAAGGGATCCAGGCGCCGGGCATCGAGTTCCGACAGCAGCCGGCGCGTCGGCGTGTGATCCGGTTCGAGCCGGAGGATGATCTTGCACAGGGCGATGGCGCGCATCAGCCAGCCCTGCTGGACCCAGCGCCGCGCCAGCACGGCATAGTCCGAGAGGGCCTCATCCGGCCCAGAGGACGGCGGGTCGAGTGGTTCGGACATGGGGTTCTCCTCGGACGACGGTCCGTTCGAACTCCAGCTACCATGCCTGACCCCCCGTGGCGACTACCCGGTGCGCAGAACCGAGCCCGTGGGAAGACCCTCCTGGAGCCGGGCGAGGGCCTCCTCCACCGAGTCACGCTCCCCGCTCTCCACCGTCACCTTCACCTGATAGTCCAGTGAAGGATCGAACATCGGGTACGAGCCGATGGACACATGGGGCATGTCCAATGCCACACGATCCAACACGCCCGCCACCGCGCTCTCGCCCACGCCCAGGTACAACACGCGCAGGTACACGGGCGAACCACTGAGCCGCGAGAGCACCGCCTCGAGCTGCGAGCGGAAGAGCTGCGGCACACCGGGCAGGAGGAACACGTCCTCCACCATGAGCACCGGGAACCCGAGGCCCGGATGCGCGAGGAGCACCGCGCCCTCGGGGGCATCCGCCAGCCGCAGCGTCTCGGGCAGCACCTGCTCCTGACCCCGCTCCCGGCTCATCTGGCTGATGAGTTCCACCATCTCGGGCAGCCGCACCACCTGACGGCCCATGGCCAGCGCCACCGCACGCACCGTCACGTCGTCGTGTGTGGGGCCGATGCCACCGCTGGTGAAGACGTACTTCGCCCTCAGGCGGGCCCGGGCCACCGCGTCCACGATGGCGTCCACTTCGTCGGGGACGATCTCCAGCGAGCGCAGGGCAACGCCCACCTCGCGCAACCGCTGGATGAGGTGGGGACCATTGGCGTCCACCACCTTCGCCGTGAGGACTTCGTTGCCGATGATGATCGCCGCAGCGCCCGAGGAAGCCATGAGGGGGGGCACTCTAGCGTACCGGCGCCCGCCCGGGCTCGCGCGCGAGCAGTTCCCGCACGCGCGCCAGGCACGCCGCGGTCACCGCCTCCACGGAGGCATCCCCGTCGATGCGCACCACGTGCTCGCGCGCGCCCCGCAGGGCGATGGCGGCCTCGTACTGCTGGGAGATGCGGCGCTGCTTCTCCTCCGCGTCGAAGAGCTCCTCCGGCCCGCCGCGTGCCGCCCGGCGCCGCGCCGCCACCTCGATGGACACCTGCACGAAGAGCGTCAGGTCCGCGGGGATGGCGTGCGAGTTGATGGCCTCCACCCACTCCATGGGCAGTGACGCGCCCTGGTAGGCGAGCGACGAGAGCACGGACCTGTCACTGAGCACCACCTGCCCCGCCTCCAACGCGGGCAGCACCCGGGCGCGCAGGTGATCCGTCCGGTCCGCCGCGTAGAGCAACGCGAGCGTTTCGGGCGCCAGGGGCCCCGCGCCGCCGGGGAGCACCACCCGACCCGTGAGGGCCTGACGGATGAGCACCCCCACCGGCCCATCCGAGGGCTCGCGCGTGGTGAGGACGGAATGACCCTCGGCCTTGAGGGCCGCGGCCAGCCGCTCCACCTGGGTGGTGGTGCCCGCGCCGTCGAGTCCTTCCAGGACGATGAGCAGGCCGCGTCGGCGAGCGTCGGACACGGGGCTCACCGGGGCAACAGCGCCGAGGGATCATCCAGGCGCAACTGGCGGCGCAGCTCCATCATCGTCGCGTAGCGCGCCAGCTCGTCGGCCAGCACCGTGCGCGCCTTGCTCAGCCGCAACAGCCCATAGACGAGCAGGCCCACCGTCGCGAGCAGGCCGAGCCACGCCACATACGGGGCGCGGGCCGAGTCCCAGAAGAGCTTGCCCGTCGCGCCGCCGAGGATGATCGCCGCGATGAAGGCGAGCCCGGCGTGGGCGAAGAGCTCGGTGCTCTGGCGGGTGGACAAGGCCTCCTGGAGGCGTTCGAACTGCTCACGAAGGGTCTGCGTATCTGCGCTCACGGGGCGGCGAACCTAGCGGAACCCGGGGGGCGCGTCGAGAAGCTCGCGCTCCGGGAGTCCCACAAGCCCCCACCCTGGCGTTGCATGAGTGCCCGGAGCCGGGATAGGGACCCGGGATGGATTCCACGCGTTGGCGTTCAGAAAGCGACGAACCCGCCCCGTCGCGGCTCTCTCCCGTGGATGATCGCCTCACCGCGGACACGGCCTTGCGGCGGGTGCGGCGAGGCGAATACCTGCTGTACACGGGGGACTTCCACAACGCGAAGCAGCTCGTGGGCGCCATGGCCCGCCGCCTTCCCGACCCACCCCAGGCCCGCTCTCCCCTGGACGCCTTCCGCGCCGAGCGCCGGGCGCGGCAGCTCGAACACGAGACCCTGTCGCGCATCGTGGTGGCGCTCGACCGCGACTATCGGCTCCAGGTCAAACGCGCGCCCGACGTCGCCGAGGCGTGCCGCCAGGTGTGGGGCGAGCCCGACGCCGACACGACGCACGTGTCCCTCAAGACGCTGCTAGGCATGCTCGGAGCCGCGGAGTGGCGGCGCAAGGGGCTGGAGGTGCCGGGGCTGGCGGGCCGGCTGCATCCCCACTACGGCGTCTACCTGCCCACGCGCACCGACTACGTGGAGCTGTTCCTGTCCGTCACCGACGTGAAGGGCAAGCGGGTGTTCGACGTGGGCACGGGCACCGGGGTGCTGTCCTTCCTGCTGCTGCAGCGCGGCGCGGCCTCGGTGACCGCGACCGATTGCGATTCACGCGCCGTGGCGTGCGCCCGGGAGAACGCCGAGCGGCTCGGCCTGTCCAAGCGCTTCGAGGTGCTCGAGGGGGACCTGTTTCCGCCCGGCAAGGCGGACCTCGTCGTGAGCAACCCCCCGTGGATTCCCGAGCCCCCGAAGAACCGGGTGGACCGGGCGGTGTTCGACGAGGACAACCGCTTCCTCCTGGGCTTCCTCGACGGGCTGGCCGAGCACCTGAACCCCGGAGGCGAGGGGCTGCTGGTGCTCTCGGATCTCGCGGTGCTGCTGGGCCTGCGCGCCCCGGAATGGCTCGACGAGCAGTTCTCTCGGCGGGGGCTGCGCGTGAAGTGGAAGCGATCCACCCCGGCGCGCCACTCCAAGGCGAAGGACCGGAGCGATCCGCTCCACGCGGCGCGCTCGCGTGAAATCACCACGCTGTATGGGCTGGTGCCCGGAACCTAGACGCACGAAGAGGCGCCGCGGAGCGGTGGATGACTCCACCCCGGGCGCCTCCCCTTCACCTCAGCGGCTCGCGCCGCCGTCCATCACAGACCGATCTCGGCCAGCGCCGACTTGATGAGCGTGGCGCGCACGCCGCTGTTGTGCGTGCCGCGGCCGGACGAGTCACCACCGAAGCCGTAGTGGTGCAGCGCGATGACCTGGTTGGTCGAGGTGGAGAGCACCGGCGAGCCCGAGGAGCCACCCAGCGTGTCCGCGTTGTACGACGCGTCCGTGGAGCTGTAGTTGGCGTTCAGGACGGTGCCCGGCGAGAACTTCTTCGTCGGGGCGCAGCCGGACGTGGTGTTGTAATCGCAGTTCTGGTGGATGACGTAGATGCTGGCGTTGGTGGCCGCGTTGGTGCTGGAGACGGTCAGCTTGCCGTACACCGCGCCCGGCTTCTGGCCATTGAGCGCCGCGCAGCGCAGCGCCGTCATGTCCAGGTTGCTCCACGTCTTGATGAAGGTGGAGCAGTCGTAATAGATGCGCGAGCCGGAGGCGACGCCGTCGATATAGTTGAAGGACGCCTTGGCGCCCGCGGCCTGGGAGGCGCTGCCGATGCAGTGGTTGTTGGTGATGATCACGTCATCCGCCACCAGCCACGCCGTGCAGCGCGAGCCCACCGCGGGGATGGACAGATATCCCACCGCGTTGGCCCGGGTGGCCTGCGTCCCGGTCAGCGACGTGGTGCTCTTCCAATCCACGCTGCCCACGATGACCGTGGACTTGCTGGAGGCCAGCGTGTCCGTGGAAAGGCTCTCATCCACTTCCGGCTGAGCACCGCACGCCGTCAACAGACCCACCGCCGCGAGACCGAGGTACCGACGCTTGAACATGTGTTCTCCCGATGTGTGACGTGATGCGCGCCTCCGGACCGCAGACGCGCTAGAACTGGATTCACCGGGAACCGTGTGTACACCAGTTATAAAGGGAAACATAGGCGAAACTTATTTTTCGCATGACTCCACCACCGGGAAGAGCCAACGAGGCCTTCCCGGGTGGGGACACCGCCCCCGCTTGGGGCCTTCCTACAAATCGGACAGGGCGCCGCGGACGGCCTCCAGGTTCGCGGGCAGATCGATGGGCGGGTTGGAGAACCGGCTGGCCACATCCGCCAGGGAGCCCTGGTGGTAGCCCACCTTGAAGTCCGGGAACTTCAAGCCATGCGCCGTGGACACCACGGCCACGCGCGAGCCCCGGGCGATGACTCCCTGCGCCACGAGCTTCTCCAGCGCGCCGAGCGCCACGCCCGTGTGCGGACAGGTGAAGGTGCCCTCGCGGTCCGCCCGGGCCGCGGCGTTGGCCAGCTCGGACTCGGTCGCCTCCTCCACCACGCCGTTGAAGGCCTTGAGGATGCGCACCGCGCGCCGGAAGGACACGGGGTTGCCAATCTGGATGGCCGAGGCGAGCGTGCGCTCGGCCTGCATGGGCACCAGCTCCGCGAAGCCTCCCCGGAAGGAGCGCACCAGGGGGTTGGCGCGCTGGGCCTGGGCCACGGCGATCCTCGGCCGCTTGGAGATGAGACCCAGCGAGAGCATCAACTCGAAGCCCTTGCCCAGGGCGCTCGCGTTGCCCAGGTTGCCGCCCGGAATCACCACCCAGTCCGGCGGCTCCCAGTCCAGGTCCTGGCACAACTCGATGGCCACCACCTTCTGGCCCTCGATGCGCAGCGAGTTCATGGAGTTGGCCAGGTACAGGCCCGCGTCGCGCGTCACCTGCTGCACCAGCTTCATGCAGCCGTCGAAGTCCGTGTCGAGCGACAGCACCCGCGCCCCGTTGGCCACCGGCTGCACGAGCTGGGACAGGGACACCTTGTTCCTGGGCAGGAACACGACCGAGGGGATGCCCGCCGCCGCGCAGTAGGCGGACAGCGCCGCCGAGGTGTCTCCCGTGGACGCGCACGCCACCGCGCGGATGGGCACGCCCCGGGCGCGCATGTGCTTCACCGCGGACACCAGGACCGTCATGCCCCAGTCCTTGAAGCTGCCCGTGGGCGACACGCCGCACTCCTTCAAGTCCAGGCTCGCCAGCCCCAGCTCCGCCGCCATGCGCGGCAGCGGCTTGAGCGGCACCCTGCCCTCTCCGAGCGAGACGATGTCCCCCGCGGGAAGCTGGGGATACACCCACTCGTGCTTGCCCCACACGCCCGAGGCGTACGGCAGCCGCGAGGACCCGAAGCGCTGCGCGAAGCGCCGCTTCCACTCCTCCGCGGGCACCGAGCGCAGCGCCTCCACGTCGTGCGCCACCTCCAGCAGGCCGTCGCACTTCGGGCAGCGGTAGACGACCTCGAGCAGGGAGGCGCGATAGCCGCACCCCTCGCTGCACGCATACGAGGCCTGGAAATCAGACGTGCTCATGGATGCTCACTCCGCCGCGGGAACAGGGGTTCCGCACGACACGCAGGCCCGGCCCGCGCGGGTATGGGTGTGGCACTTCGTGCACTTCGTCCACTCGCCCGCCGCCACCAGCTCCGACCCGGCCGAGGGCGCGGGGGCCGCCTGGCGCAGCTTGGGCAGACGCATGCCACAGCGCTCGCAGATGAGGCCGCTGGCCTGCGGCGTGCGGCAGTAGCGGCAGACGATGGGCCCGGTGGGCAGCGCCGTCCTCAGTCCATCCGAGACCGCGCGGCCCGTGTCCATGTCTTGAATGGGCGACACCACGACGTTGCCCGCCGCGACGGCGCGCCCCGTGTCCAGCTCGGCCACCGGCTGGACGGCCCCCGCCTGCACGGGCGCCTGGCGCGTCAGCTCCAGCTCCGCGAGCACCGCCACGGCCACGGGCGCCCGGCCACCCGCGAGCTGCGTGCCCTCCAGCTCCGGAAGCGTGCCCACCGCCACCGCGATCGGCGCGGCCACGGCGAGCTTCTTCCCACACACTTCGCACTCGATGCCCTGAGCCTGCTGGTGCTCACACATGGGGCAGATGATCATGGACCCGGAGGTTAGCGGTCCCGCTCCACCCGGCGCAATGGCACCCCCACGAAGCGCTCTCCCGCTCAGTGGGGAAGGGTCTCCGGGAGCGAGCTCGTCATCGGAACGAAGCGCACCGCCAGCAGCGCCTCCACCTGGGGAGCACCCCCCTCGAGCGGCTTCGTCACGCGGATGAGCTCCTGATGGCCGGTGCGCGCGCCCACCGGTAGGAGCAGGCGGCCTCCCGGGCGCAGCTGCTCATAGAGCGCGGGAGGCAGACGCTCGGGGGCCGCGGTGCCCAGGATGGCATCGAAGGGAGCCTCCTCCGGCCAGCCCGCCGTCCCGTCGCCAACCCGGAAGTGGATGTTTCCCAACCCCAGCCGCTCCAGCCGCTCGCGCGCCGGCCAGGCGAGCTCGGGCAGGACCTCCACCGTGTAGACCTCCACGCCCAGCCGCGAGAGCACCGCCGCCTGGTAGCCCGAGCCGGTGCCAATCTCCAACACCCGCTCCCCGGGCTCGAGCGCCAGCGCCTGCGTCATGTACGCCACGATGAAGGGCTGACTGATGGTCTGCCCATGGCCGATGGGCAGGGGGCTGTCCTGTCCCGCCAGGTCCTGAAGCTCCTCGGGGACGAAATCCGCCCGGCGCAGGCTCCGGATCGCCTCCAGCACCCGCGCATCGGTGATGCCCTGCCGCCCCAGAAACTCCGCGAGTTCCCTGTCACTCATGAGAGGAGCCTAATCACAGGCACCGGCAGAGCGAGGCCGATGTTCCGTCCCTCGTGCTCCAGGCGACGCTTCCCCTCCTCCCCTGTCGGCTCCCCCTCGATGCAGGAGCCCTTGTTCTTCCGCCACGGACATGGTGGGAATCCCTTCCTCGCCAGGAGGCCTCACCATGGATGCCGACACCACTGTCCTGCTGCGCCTCGCCTTCGACCGCGCTCCGGCCAATCTGGCCAACCAGGCCATCGACCGCATCCGGGAGGAGGTGGGCGGCGAGTCCTCGTACGCCACCAGCTACGAGATCCTCCTGCCAGACGGGAATGTCCGCCCCTGGCTGCTCGACTACCTGCTGCCGCGGCTCGTGGACTACCTCGAGTCGCGGGGCGCGAAGCTCCCCCACTGCGGCGGCGTGTTCCTCTCCGTCTTCTCCGGAGACACGCTCCACTTCATCCATGCCCGGGACGCCGTGGCGCTCCTGTCCGAATGGAGCGGGCTGTCCTTCGAGGAGCTGCGCAAGCGTTACGGGCCGCGCTGAGCAGCCGGACCCCGAAGCCACGACGTTGTCCCTCATGCCAGCCAGGGCTTGCGGTAGGCTGCCGGGCCGCGCCTCGCTCATGACCTTTCCCCTCTACATCTCCCTCGGCCCCTGGCAGGTGCACCCGCACTTCTTCTTCGAGACGCTCGCGTACTTCCTCGGCGCGCGGCTCTACTTCGTGTTGAAGCGGCGGTGGGCGGATCCGCTGCAATCCTCGACCCGGCTGGGCGTCATCGCCGGCGCGGCGCTCGGCGCGGGCCTGGGCTCGCGGCTGGTGCACCTGCTGGACGAGTGGCCCCTGTGGCTCGAGGGACAGGTCTCCACCGCGAGCCTGCTCACCGGCAAGTCGCTCGTGGGCGGTCTGCTCGGAGGACTCCTGGGCGTCGAGCTGGCCAAGAAGCTGATCGGCGAGCAGCGCAGCACGGGAGATCTCTTCGTGCTGCCGCTGTGCCTGGGCATCTTCGTGGGCCGCCTGGGCTGTTTCTTCACCGGGCTGGAGGACCACACCTATGGCGTGGCCACCTCGCTGCCCTGGGGCGTGGACTTCGGGGATGGCGTGCGCCGCCACCCCACCCAGCTCTACGAGGCCGCCTTCATGGTGTTCGTGGCGGCGCTGAGCCTCGTGCTGCGCGAGCGCGAGCTGCGCCAGGGCGACCTGTTCCGCCGCTTCATGGTGTTGGACCTGACCTTCCGCCTCGGGGTGGATCTGCTCAAGCCGGACCCCCGTCCCCTGCTGGGCCTGAGCGGCATCCAATGGGTCTGCGTGGCGGGCCTGCTCTACTACGCGCGGGATCTGCCCCGGTTGTGGCTACGCCGCTCCGGGCTTCCGGTCCAGACCGACGCGCGATGACGTGAGTCCCGCTGTTTTCCATTAGGCTGGTGCCACCCCATGACCGACCGCGTCCGCCCCTACCTCTTCTACGATACGGCGATCTCCATCTGCTCCACCTGCTACCAGCGCGTCGAGGGGAAGATCCTCTTCGCCGACGGCAAGGTGCTGCTGCAGAAGCGCTGCCCGCGCCATGGCTTCGAGCGGGTGCTGCTGGCGGACGACGTGGACTACTACAAGCGCTCCCGGGAGATCTTCATCAAGCCCCCCGAGCAGCCGCTGCGCTACAACACGCCCATCCGCTACGGGTGCCCGTACGACTGCGGCCTGTGTCCGGACCACGAGCAACACAGCTGCCTGACGCTGGTGGAGCTGACGGACCACTGCAACCTGCGCTGCCCCATCTGCTACGCCGAGAGTGGTCCGGAGCGGCAGACCCACCGCTCCTTCGAGAAGGTGGTGTCCATGTTGGACGCCGTGGTGGCCAACGAGGGCGAGCCGGACGTGGTGCAGCTCAGCGGCGGCGAGCCCACCCTGCACCCGGACTTCTTCCGCATCCTCGAGGAGGCGCGGGCCCGGCCCATCCGCCACCTGATGGTGAACACCAACGGCATCCGCATCGCCAAGGACGAGGCCTTCGCCGAGAAGCTGGCCACCTACCGCAAGGGATTGGAGGTCTACCTCCAGTTCGACTCCCTCGAGCGCGAGCCACTCATGGCCCTGCGCGGCGCGGATCTGCGCTCGGTGCGGCAACAGGCGCTCGAGCGCCTCAACGCGCTGGACGTGAGCACCACGCTGGTGGTGACGCTGAAGAAGGGGCTCAACGACGGGGAGATCGGCCGCATCCTCGACTTCGCGGTCCAGCAGCCCTGCGTGCGCGGCGTCACCTTCCAACCCGTGCAGGAGGCCGGTCGGCTCGAGGGGTATGATCCCGCGAGGGACCGTCTGACCCTGACGGAGGTGCGGCGGCGCATCCTCGAGCAGACGCGGCTGTTCTCGCCGGAGGATCTCATCCCCGTGCCCTGCCATCCGGACAGCCTGTGCATGGGCTACGCCCTCAAGCACGAGGGCCAGGTGGTGCCGCTCACCCGCTTCGTGCCCCCGGAGCTGCTGGTGGAGGGCGGCCGCAACACCATCGTCTACGAGAAGGACACGGACCTGCAGAAGCGGCTCTTCCAGCTCTTCTCCACCAACCACTCCCCCCAGTCCTCCTCGCGCAGCCTGTCGGATCTGCTGTGCTGTCTGCCCCAGGTCCAGGTGCCCGGGGAGCTCACCTACCGCAACGTCTTCCGGGTCCTCATCATGCAATTCATCGATGCCCAGGCCTTCGACCTGCGCAGCGTCAAGAAGAGCTGCGTGCACATCGCCCATCCGGACGGGCGCATCATCCCCTTCGACACCTACAACCTCTTCTACCGGGATGACTTGGAGCGCACGCGGCTGGCGCCCCTGCGCGAGGCCCTCACCGCGGCGGGCCTGGCATGAGCTCCCAAGGAGAGTCCAACCCCGGCCAGATCGTGCTGTGGACGCTGCTCGGCGTCGGCTACTACATCCTCATCGATGCGGCCTTCTGGGGCCTGTACTACGTGGTGGACAGCAACTTCCGGTCGATGATCCCACTGATGCTCGGCCTGTTCGTCGCGCCCGGGCTGGGTTACTTGATGGCCGTGCAGGGGGACGACCCCGTCGAGAAGCAAGACAAGCGCAAGGGCCTCCTCATCGCCCTGCCACTCTTCTATGGCCTGTTCTGTCTGGCGCCGATCGCCATCTGCGGCGGCATCCTCTTGAGTGGAAGCAAGTTGCATTGAGAAGGTTTCTCCTCGCATGACGCCCACCGAACGCCTCTACTTCGCCGACCCCTTCCTCTCCCACTTCACCGGGCGCGTGCTCGCCCATGGCACGTGGAGCGGCGCGCCCTCCGTGGTGCTCGATCGCACCGCCTTCTACCCCGAGGCCGGCGGCCAGATGGCCGACCGGGGAGTGCTCGGGGGCCATGCCGTGCGCGACGTGCAGGTGGATGACGCGGGCGTCGTCCATCACCTGCTGGAGCTGCCCGAGGGCGCCTCGCTCCCCGCCCCCGGCGCCGAGGTGTCCGGCGACATCGACCGCGCGCGCCGCCGCATCCACATGGCGCTGCACACCGGCCAGCACATGCTCTCCAGCGCGCTGGTGGAGGTGGCCGGGGCGCACACCGTGTCCGCGCGGCTGGGGGAAACGGTGTGCACCATCGACGTGGACCTGGAGGTGCTCGACGAGCGGCGCGTCGCCGAGGCCGAGGCCCGGGTCAACGCCCTCATCGACGAGGACGTGCCCATCCGCGCCTTCTTCCCCACGCCCGAGGAGCTCGCCGCCCTGCCCCTGCGCCGCGCCCCCAAGGTGACGGACAACATCCGCGTCATCCACATCCAGGGCTTCGACGCGTCGCCCTGCGGGGGCACGCACTGCACGCGCTCGGGGCAGGTGGGGATGGTGCGCGTGCTGGGCGTGGAGCGCTACAAGGGCAAGGGCCGCGTCCTCTTCTCCGCGGGCGGCCGGGCCCGGAGCGAGCTGTGGCAGGAGGCCGCCGCCCTGCGCGCGCTCGGCCGGAGCTTGTCCTGTGGCCCGCTCGACGTGTCCGGCTCCGTGGAGCGGCTGCGCCGGGATTTGACGGACGTGCGCGAGGCCCTGGGCGCGGCGCGCGCGAAGCTCGCCGAGCACACCGCCGCGGGACTCGCCGCGCAACTGGAGCGCTCCGCCGACGCGCGCGTGGTGGCGGTGCTCGAGGGGGCCTCACCCGAGGAGCTGCGGTCCGTGGCCGCGCGGCTCACCCAGCGTCCCGACGCCGTGGTGCTGCTCGCCAACCGGACCCCCGAGGGCCTGTCCGTGCTCATCACCCGGGGCAGCGGCGCCTCCTTCGGTTGTGGTGCCTTCCTCAAGCGCGCCGCCGAGGCCGCGGGGGGACGTGGAGGGGGCCGGCCCGAACATGCCGAGGGACGTCTGCCAGCGCACACCGACTGGCCCACCCTGGTGGCGACGTTACTCGCGTAGGCACCGCGTCACACGCCCGGTGTGGGCCGCCCGACGCGGGTGTTAACGGGGCCCTAGAATCCGGCGGGCCCCGTTCACTTCCTGGCGCTGGCCCGAAAGGGCAGCACGCCGCGGAGCCGCCGACCTGTCACCCTCGCGCGCATGGACCTCCTCACGGAGTCACACGGTGTCACGCCGTCCCCCCGGATCGAGCACCTCCTCGAGGCCGCCACGGATGGAGTGCTCGCGCTCGACACCGAAGGGCGCGCCCTGTACCTCAACGCCAGCGCCGAGCGCATCCTCGGCCGCGCTCGCGCCGAGTTGCTCGGGCACCCCTTGTGGTCATGGCTGCCGCGGCTGGAGGGCACGGAGTTCGGCCGGGCCTGCCAGCGCGCGCTCACACAGGGCCTGCCCTCCACGGTGGAGGAGTACTTCGCCCCCCTGGGCGCCTGGGTGCAGGCGCGGGTGTCCTCCTCCCCGGAGGGGGTGCTCGTCTTGCTGCGCGACGTGACCCCGCTCAACCAGGTGGAGGCGGAGTACGCGAGCCTGCACGCGCTCGTGGCGAGCGCCCCCGCGGTGGCCTTCGTGACGCGCGGGCCCGAGCACGTCTTCGTGCTCTCCAACGCGCGCCACCGCAAGCTCCAGGGGGGACGGGAGGTGCTGGGACAGACGGCGCGCGAGGCCCTGCGCGAGCCCCAGGGCCAGAGCCTGTTGGAGGTGTTGGATCGCGTGTACCGCACCGGCATCGCGCTCGTGCTGGAGCAGGTGCCACTGCCGGTGCAGAGCGACGAGGGCCCCTGGGAGGAGCGTCTCTTCCACCTCACCTGCCAGCCGCTGCGCGACCTGGCCGGGTGCGTGGAGGGCGTGACGGTGTTCGCCTTCGACGTGACGGAGTTGGTGCGCGCGCGCTGGCGGGCGGAGCGGCTGGCCGAGGAGTTGAGCCTGAGCGAGGTGCGCTTCCGCTCGCTCGTGATGGCCACCTCCACCCTGCTGTGGACGACGGACGCCACGGGCCACTTCCGCGAGGACTTCCCCACCTGGAGCGCCTTCACGGGGCAGGACTACGACAGGTGGCGCAATGGCTCCGGGTGGTGGGACGCCATCCATCCCGAGGACCGGGACCGGGCCACGGCGGCGTGGCAGCGCGCCTTCGCCACGCGGGGCCTGTTCGAGGCGGAGTACCGGCTGCGCCGCGCCGATGGCACCTACACGCCGGTGGTGTCGCGCGGCGTGCCCGTGCTGGAGCTGGACGGCTCGGTGCGCGAGTGGGTGGGCTCCATCACCGACATCACCGCGCAGCGCCGCGCGCGCCAGGCGCTCGAGCTGCTCACCGAGGCGAGCACCGCGCTGGCCTCCACGTGGGAGCTGCGCCCGGCCATGGAGCACCTCACCCACTGTCTGGTGCCCCGGCTCGCCGAGTGGTGTGGCGTCTTCCTTCACGACGAAGCGGGCCCGGGTGAGGGCCCTCGAACCGGCCCCGGAGAGCGCGTGGCCTTCAGCGACGTGGATCCGCGGCGCGCCCTGCGGCTGCGCCATGCGGGCCCGAGCGTCCATGCGCCGATGATGCAGGGGCCGTGGCCCCACGGGCGGGCGGAGTCCTTCCCCGCGCTCACCGAGCAGGCGCTCGCCGCGGAGCCGGACGAGGCCCGGCGGGAGCTGCTGCGGGCCTTCGTGGGCCTGCGGGGCATGGCCGTGCCCATCACCGTCAAGGGGCGGCACCGGGGCGTGCTGGTGCTCGCGGCGGGCGAGAGCTACCGGCCCTACGACGCCGACGATCTCCAGCTCGCCGGGGAGCTCGCGCATCGGGCCGCCACCATCCTGGAGCACGTGCGCCTCTTCGAGCTGGCGCGCCAGGCGCGCGACCGGGCCGAGGAGGCCAACCGCGCCAAGGACGAGTTCCTCGCCACCGTCAGCCACGAGTTGCGCACGCCGCTCACCGCCATCCTCGGGTGGACGAACATCCTGCGCACCACGCCGCTGCCGCCGGACAAACAGGAGCGCGCCCTGGAGACGGTGGAGCGCAGTGCGCGCGCCCAGGCGCAGATCGTGGATGATCTGCTGGACATCTCCCGCATCGTCGCCGGACGGATGCGCCTGGAGTTGCAGCCGGTGGACCCGGGCGCCGTGGTGGAGGCGGTGCTCGACGTGGTGCGTCCAGCCGCGGCCGCGCGCGACATCCACCTGGAGCCCCTGCTGGAGCCGGACGTGGGCCTCGTGCGGGGAGATGCCCAGCGGCTGCAACAGGTGGCGTGGAACCTGTTCACCAACGCCATCAAGTTCACCCCGCCCGGAGGCCGGGTGACGGTGCGGCTGCGGCGCGTGGAGTCCTTCGTGGAGCTGGAGGTGCGCGACTCCGGCCAGGGCATCTCCCCCACCTTCCTCCCCCACCTCTTCGAGCGCTTCCAGCAGGCCGACGGCAGCACCACCCGCCGCTACGGCGGGCTGGGCCTGGGGTTGTCCATCGTGCGCCACCTGGTGGAGTTGCAGGGCGGCACCGTCCAGGCCCACAGCGAGGGCGAGGGCCAGGGCGCCTGCTTCACCGTCAGGCTGCCCGCTCGCCCACTCAAGGTGGATTGAGTCCAGTCAGCGTGCTCACCACATACACCCCCCCTTGATGTCACGTCGCGCCAGGAATTCCAGACTCGCGCGGATGTCTGACATTCTTTTCCCAGAAGTTGTTAATTCAAAATCCCCTCCGGGCATCCGTGTTGGATTTCTCCTGCCCGAGGGGAGGGGCGGCTTCTTTTCAACGCTTCATCTGTGTATCATCGGCCTCCGCCGTGAACGCGGAAGGTCCAGGAGTTCCCGTCCCGACTGGACTCGGGTGGACGCTTCGCTTCGTGGCGTTCCACGCAGCTCCGGTCCAGGTGCTCACGGATGGGCACCCGCCGGCCCTCTCCTCGATGCAGTCACGTAGTCCGGTGGAGTGAAACCCATGTCCATGCCGTGGCCTCGCTGGCCCCTGCTCCTCGCCTCGTTGGTGGCGGGGCCTTCCCTGGCGGCGGGCGGAAGACTCGCCTCCGTCTCCCCAACCACCCTGCTCCAGTTGCGCGCCCGTGAACCCTCGCGCGCGGCGGAGTCGCTCTCGCTGTTGAAGGCCCAGAGCGGACAGCTCGGTCTGAGCGGGCGGGATGAGTTCCGCATGTCGAGCGTCCAGACGGACAGCTTCGGCCTCACGCATACCCGCTTCCAGCAGTTGCACGAGGGCATTCCGGTATGGGGCGCCGTGGCCATCACCCACCTGGATCCCTCCGGCCGCGGCCTGACGGTGACGAAGGAAGGCGTGCGCCCGCATATCCGCGTGAGCACGCGTCCCGTGGTGGACGCGGCGAGCGCGGCGGCCCTGGCCCTGCTCGAGGTGCGCCCGCTCGGTCTGCCCACGAAGCAGCCTGGCACCCAGCTCGTCATCTATCCCGAGGTGAAGCGCGTGGGTCCTCCGGTCGGCAAGCGCCGCCTGCGGCTCAACGCGGAGGACATCCAGGAGGAGGTGGTGGGCTACCGCCTCGCCTGGCACGTGCACACCGTGCTGGACAACACCCAGGACGGTGTCAAGCAGACGGACTTCCTGCTCGATGCCCGCACGGGTAGGGTCCTCAAGCGGTGGAACTCGCTGCAGACGGCGTCCGCGGTGGGAACGGGCCGCTCGCAATACAGCGGCGACGTGAAGCTCGACGTCTTCCAGAAAGCGGACGGCAGCTACGAGCTGCGTGACACGACGCGCACCTATGGCGAGGGCCTGCGCACGTACGACGTCAATCACGCCGACATCTACAACGGCGAGAAGCCGTCACCCGTGCTGTACCAGGACAAGGACAACCTCTGGGGTGACGGGCAGAACTTCGATCCGAGCGCCGACACCCTGAGCGAGAACGGCCAGACGGCGGCCGTGGACGCGCACTTTGGCCTGCAGGCCACGTGGGACTACTACCAGAAGATCCACAACCGCTTCGGCATCGACAACGCGGGCACGCCGACCTTCAACTACGTGCACGTCGGCGCGGGCATGGACAATGCCTTCTGGGACGGCGACTGCTTCTGCATGAACTACGGCGACGGCACCTATCCGGAACCGTATGGCTTCAAGTCCGTGGTGTCGCTCGACGTCGCGGGCCACGAGCTGAGCCACGGCGTCATGTCCCAGACCGCCGCGCTCATCTACTCGGGGGAGCCCGGCGGACTGAACGAGGCCAACTCCGACATCTTCGGCACCATGACGGAGTTCTGGGTCCGCGGCGGCCAGGGCGACACCATTGGTGACACGGGCGGCGACTGGACCATCGGCGAGCAGCTCAGCGACTCCCCGTTGCGTTATATGTACAAGCCGAGCCTGGACGGCGCCAGCGAGGACGCCTGGTCTCCTGGCCTCGACGCCATCGACGTCCACTACAGCAGTGGCCCGATGAACCGCGCCTTCTTCTTCCTGTCCCAGGGCGCGCAATCGGCGGCGACGCCGAATGACTACTCGAGCCGGTACCTGCCCGACGGCATGACGGGCATCGGCAACGACAAGGCGGCGGCCATCTGGTACCGCGCCATCACCGCCTACCTGACCCCCGCCAGCAACTACGTGGCGGCCCGCACGGCCTCGCTCCGGGCGGCGGCGGATCTCCACGGCAGCGGCTCCCAGGAGTATCGCGCCGTGCAGAACGCCTTCGCCGCCATCAACGTGGGCTACAGCGCGAGCACCTATGACGATCTCACGCCGCCCACGGCGACCCTGAGCCTGGCGGGCAGCGCGCCCATGCTGCGCTTCAACGCGGTGGCCGCGGACAACATCGGCGTGACGCGCGTGGAGTTCTATGTCGACGGCGTCCTCACGAGCAGCGACGACACGCAGCCCTTCGCGCTCAGGCTCGACACCACCCAGGTGGACCCTGGCACGCACCAGGTGGTGGCCAGGGCCATCGATCTGGCCGGCAACGCGGGCGCTTCGGCTCCCATCGGCTTCACCGTGACCCAGAGCTTCTCGCAGCTCCTGCACGATCCTGGCTTCGAGAAGGGCGGAGAGGACTGGGTCCAGGAGCCGGCGGACAGCGACTATCCCATCATCGTCTATTCCTCCACCCGGGCCCATACGGGCTATGGCTACGCCGTCTTCAACGGCTACGGCTCGAGCGCCGTGGACCGCATCTCCCAGCAGGTCACCCTCCCCGCCGATACCCAGACGGCCGCGTTGACCTTCTATCTCACCGTCCTCACCGATGACCTCGGCACCCAGGCCCAGGACACCCTGGCGGTGCAGGTGCGTGACACCCAGGGCAACCTGCTCGAGCAGCCCGCGAGCTGGTCCAACGTCGACTCGACGCTCGGCTGGGTGCAGGTGAGTCTCGATCTGACCCGGTTCGCGGGCCAGACGGTGCAGTTGCACTTCGTGGGCACCGAGAACGACGATGGTTTCGCCAGCCTGTTCCAGCTCGATGACCTCGCGCTGCGGGTCCTCACCCGCCCCGACACCGAGACGCCGTTCGTGAGGGCCGGCGTCGCGACCGACCCGGAGAGCGGCCGGGTGGCCTTGCTGGGACACGTGTGGGACAACGGCTTCGTCAATGCCGTCGAGCTGTTCGTGGATGGCGCGTCGCAGGGCTCCGTGTCCACGACGTTCGCGAAGACCCTGAGCGCCGGCGCGCTGGGAGATGGCCTCCACGCGCTCGTGGTCAAGACCACGGACGCGGCGGGCAACACGAGCACGTCCGATCACTATCCGTTCTACGTCGAGCGCGCCCGCGGGCAGGTGGTGCAGAACCCCGACTTCGAACTCTATGACCCCGATAAGAATCATGCCGAAGGGTGGACCCTCGAGACGCCGTACCCCGAGAGCAACGGCGTCCTCGAGAACTTCCTCCTGGCGTATTCAGGATGGAACCTCGTCCTGTTCGGCCACGACGATGGCCCCAACACGTCGACCCTGAGGCAGACCGTCACCCTCCCCGCGGACACCGAGTCGGCCGTCTACAGCTTCTGGCTGTGGGTGGAGAGCACCGCCTTCTCCGACAACGTGGCCCATCACACGTTCACCGCGAAGGTCCGCGACGTCAACGGCAACGACTTGAAGACGCTGGAGGTCATCTCGAACCTGGACGGCACCCCCTACTACGCCGAGCACCGTTATGACTTGAGCGAGTTCAAGGGGCAGACGATCCAGCTCTTCTTCGAGTCCAACCTGGAGGAGCCCCCCGAGGATCCGATCAACGGCTACACGTATTTCGTGCTCGATGACGTCTACCTGGAGGTGTCGAGCACTCCAGACATCCAGGCCCCCTCGCTCGACGCGCGCGTGCGTGGCGACTCCGGTACGCGGGTCCAGCTCTCCGCCAACGTGAGCGACAACACGTGGACGGCGAAGCTCGAGTTCTTCGTGGATGGCACCCCGGTGGCCACCTTCACCGACCCCAACGGCGAGTACACGAGTCCGTTCGACACGTCCGCGCTCACCAACGGGCAGCACGAGTTCATGGCCAAGGCCACGGATCGGGCGGGCAACGGGACGTCGGTCAAGGTGCCCTTCACCGTGAACGTGGTGAACGACACGACGCCCCCGACCGTCAGCGCGGCCGTGGAGGGCGAGCACGAGACGACGGTGTTCACGGCCTCCGCCACCGACGACACGGGTGTCACGGTCGTGGAGTTCTACGTGGATGGCGTCTTCCAGGGCCGCGTCCAGGAGGCGCCGTACCGGCTGCCCTTCAGCACCCTGCCCCTGGCGCCCGGCGAGCACACCCTCAAGGCGGTGGCCTTGGATGCCTACGGCAACTCCGCCTCGGCCACGGCTCCCTTCACGCGCGCCGGCCCGCTGCTGTCCTCCACGCGGCTCTTCGTGCCAGTGGACGGCACGTACGACCTGAGCTCCCTGCTGACCCAGGGAGCGAACCCGCTGCTGCTCTGGAACGTGCAGGAGGGCCGCATCTGCGGAACCGTCTCCTCGACGGGCGTCTACACGGCGCCGGCCGCGCCCGGCCTCTGCCACGTGCTCATCACCCACAAGCAGGACGCCCGCTCGAGCGCCCGGGTGGACGTGCGCGTCTACACCGCGGATCTCAACGGGGATCGTGTCGTGGACGGTGAGGACCTGGCACGCCTCGCCCAGAGCTGGGGCACCCGCGCTTCCTCCACGACGACCGCGGACCTCGATGCGAGTGGCTCCGTGGACGACTCCGACGTCACCCTCTTCCTCAGCCAGTTCGGACGCTAACCCATGAAAACGTTGACCAGGCTCATTGTTCCGCTGCTGCTCGGAGCGCTCGCCGCGTGCGGTGACAAGCCCACGCCCGGCACGGGGCCCGTGACCGTCTCGCCCAAGAGCATCACCGTGAAGGCCGGGGAGTCCACGACCTTCACCGCCTCCGTCGAGGGCACCCAGGAGCCGAGGATCCTCTGGAGCGTGGAGGGCGAGTCCTCGGGCACCATCACCAGCACGGGCGTCTACACCGCGCCCGCCCAGGCCGGCACCTACACGGTGGTGGCCACCAACGCGCTGGACACCACGAAGAAGGACACGGCCGAGGTCACCGTCGCCCCGGTCATCCACGTCACCCTCACGCCGACGTCCGCCACGGTGCTCACCGGCGGCAGTGTCACCTTCACCGCCGAGGTGACGGGGGCCCCGGACACCTCGGTCACCTGGTCCATCCAGGAGGGCGACGCGGGCGGCACCATCACCCGCACGGGCGTCTACACCGCGCCCGCGCAGGGCGGCACCTTCACCGTGGTGGCCACCAGCGTGGCGGATCCCACGAAGAAGGCCGAGGCCCGGGTGACGGTGAGCGCGATCATCGTCGAGGTGTCTCCCGGAACGGCGACGAGCGCACCGGGCGGCACCACGACGTTCACCGCGACCGTCAAGGGCCACACCACCCAGGCGGTGTCCTGGAGCGTGGAGGGCGACGCGGGCGGCACCATCACCAGCACGGGCGTCTACACCGCGCCCTCGCGTCCGGGCACCTTCACCGTGGTGGCCACGAGCGTGGCGGACCCCACGAAGAAGGGCACCGCCACCGTCACCGTGCCGGCCGCCCAGGCCGGTGGCTACACCAACCCTCCGGGCACGGACGGCTGGCGGCTGGTGAAGAACACGAGCGCCTCCTCGGGCAACCACCTCGTGCTGGATCTGCTCGGCCCCACGCGCCAGTCCGGCCGCGGCGTGGCCCTGACGCTCTCCGTGGACGCGGCCCGGGCGGACTGGGCCCGGGTGTCCTCGTCGGACACCGAGTACGTCACCAACGGGTTGTTCTCGCTCGGTGACGAGCCGCGGCTGCTCAAGGGCGCCGCCAAGGACGGCACGCTGCGGGTGGGCGTGTTCCAGAAGGGCACGAGCGGCCCGGCCACCCAGTACACCGGCGCGCTGGTGTCGGTGGCGGTGGACGTGAAGCTCGATCCCTCGCTGCCCGCCGGCACGCGCATCCCCCTGTCCGTCGTCAAGGCCCAGGCCCTGACGGCGACGGGTGACTTGCGCGACATCGACGTCGCCGTGGGCGTGCTCGCCACCGAGTAGTCCCGGGCACCCGGCTGTCGCGACGGCGGTCCTCCCCACCCGGGAGGGCCGCCGTCGTCGTTTCCGGCCCACGTGAGCCCCGGTGGCACGAAGGGCCTGCTACGGGTAGCGCCGCTGGTACTCCTCGCGCAGCCGGGCCAGGTAGCTCGCGGCCTCGGCAGTGCCCTCCTCGGGCGCCCAGGGAGCGAAGGTCTTGTCGTTGGCGGGTGCATAGGGCCCGTTCTTCACCTCGAAGAGCACCGTGTCCGGCGCGAGGGCCACGAGCCCGTGGAAGATGCCCGCGGCCAGGTCCACCCCGAACCGCTCGCCCCCGGCCTCCAATGACAGACAATCGCGCACGCGGCCATCCTCCTCGAAGGTGAAGAAGGCCAGCGCGCCGCGCAGCACCACCCAGGCCTCGGCCTTCGGTGGCTCCAGGTGCCGGTGCGGCCGCACGTAGCTGTCTGGCTGGATGACATTGAACATCCGGTGCAGCGGCTCATCCTCCTGCTTGTGCAAGGGGAGGATGATGCGTCGCCGGGGGCTCGTCCGGGAGGACTCGGTGACGTCCTCGACCAGGGAGCGAGTGAGGACCACCAGCTCACCCGCGGGCGCATCCAGGGCACGTCGATAGGAAGAACTCATGACTCCGAGCGGAGCACAGGAGCATGGCGAGCGTCCAGGACGCGCGGGCGAGCCAGCTCCAGTGCCCCGCGGGAGCTCTGCCCGGCTCAGTCGAGGCGAAAGCCGGTGGGCGCGCGCGGCTCCTGGCGGCGGTACATGTCGAGGTAGAGCGTCACCGGCTTCTCCAGGCCCTCGTACGTCACCTCGTACATGTCGAGCAGGCCGCCGCCAAAAGGCAGGGAGGAATCCTTGAAGCCGCAGCAACTGCCGAGCCGCTCGAAGCTCAGCGGCTGCCCCTCGGGACCACGCAGGTACCTCAGGAACTCATGCTCGCCCGAGGGCCCTCCGCCGACCTTGATGGGATCCTCCGGCGTGTAGCCATAGCCCGAAGGCGCCGGCGTCTCCCCTGGGGCGGCGGGTGTCCGCGCAACGGCTTCGATCACGGGAGCACCCGCCTCCACGCCCCCCTCTCCCTGGCGCATCGTGGCGGACGAGCTGGCACAACCGGAGGACAGCATCCACAAGACACTGCAGCGGAACGCGGCGCGAATCATGAGCATCCCCCCATCCTAACTGTCTGACACATGTCAGACGGCGGCGTCGCGCAGCCAGGTGGCGCCCGTGGGGGTGACCGCGGGTCCACGAGGCCCCCTCGCGGCTGGCCGGACTACGGCAACAGGACCTTCGCGGGGGCGCATTCGCCCGAGGTCACCTGGTCATTGCCCCTCTGCCGGGGACCGCCGCCCCAACCCCAGACGGTGCCATCCGTGAGGAAGGCGTGGGCATACCTGTCGCCGATGCTCACCCCCGCCACGCCCGTCAGGCCGAGCGCGGCCGGGACCCTGCCGTAGTTCACCTCCGCGCTCTGGCAGGTCGCATGGGAGGACAGGTCACCCCAGGTCCAGGCCTTGCCCTGGGTGCGATCCAACGCCACCGCATGGCTCGGGCCCGCGAAGAGGGAGATGGACCCCGACGCCCACTGATAGGTCCGCGTGGGCGTCCTGTAATAGCTGGTGGTGTCCCCCAGGGGTCCAACTCCCCAGCCCCACAGCTCCCGGGTGCCGCGAATCGCCAGGGAGAAGGCATGGCCCGCGGCAATGGACGTCACGCCCGACAGGCCCGGAAGCTTCCTGGGGACGGGACTCGAGTCGATCGAGTCATCTCCGAGGCACCCCATCACATTGGTACCCCAGACCCACACCGTGCCGTCGCTCTTGAGCGCCAGGGAGTGCGACCGTCCCGCGGCGACGGCGGTCACCTGGGTGAGGCCCGCCACCTGCACGGGGAGGGTCCGGCTGACGCCCGTGCCATCGCCGAGCTGACGGTCGCCGTTCTCGCCCCAGGCCCACACCGTGCCGTCGCTCTTGAGCGCGAGGACGTGATGGATGCCCATGGCCAGCGCCGTCACGCCCGTCAAGCCAGGCACCTGGGCGGGCGTCTTGCTGGGGGTGGTGCCTCCGTTGCCCTGGAGACCATAGTCACTGCTCCCCCACGTCCACACGGTCCCATCCGTGCGCAGCGCCAGGGACGTCCCGTTTATCGCATGGACGGACTTGACGCCGGGCAGAAGCGGACCCTGCACGGGAAGGGTGCTGCCGAACTGCCCGACCGCATCTCCCAACTGAGAGTAGTAGTTGTCGCCCCAGCCCCAGAGCGTCCCGTCCGCGCGCAGGGCGAGTGAATAGTCGAAGCCCGCCGCGACACTGGTGGCCTTCGCGCCGCTCACGTAGGGCGCGGCCGCCATGAAGACCAGATCATCGCGATCATCGTAGGGCCCGGTGGTGCAGGGACTCGCGACTCCGCCCCGGCGCAGCGCCGCGCGGATGGCCTGCACCCCGGAGCCCGTGGGGACGGTGTAGGAAGCCGTGAGGATCTGCTCCCAGCCAGTCCCCGTCACCGGCAGCGAGGTGATCAGGGTCCACGAGGGCTGGGTCACGTTCGTGGTGGAGTAGAGGTCCAGGAA
This sequence comes from Cystobacter fuscus DSM 2262, assembly GCF_000335475.2. NCBI lineage: Bacteria > Pseudomonadati > Myxococcota > Myxococcia > Myxococcales > Archangiaceae > Cystobacter > Cystobacter fuscus. The sequence goes on from NZ_ANAH02000049.1 coordinate 50,631, forward strand.
GTTGTTCTGCGCAATCCGGGGCAGCGAGACCGTCACCTCGATGTTCGCCGTCCGGCCCTGGGTCAACGGCTTCTGGTCCTGGGAGGAGATCCGCACCCGGTCCACCCACTCGCCGTCCGAGTAGGTGCCCTGGTTTCCATCCACGCACGTTCCGCCCAGGGTGCTGGGTGCGTAATGCTCGACGGCGACTGTCCCGCGCCCCCACAACTCCGGGCCCGAATCACATTCCGGGGCCAGGTCGTGGCACCTGACGGTCTTGAGCGTGGAATCCAGCATCGCGTGGACAGGCGCCTGGGAGACGCCCAGGGAGCCGGGTGGCTCCCCCGCTCCCTGACTCATGGACTCCGGCGCGCCACAGGCCACCTGGAGGATACCGCCCAGCAGCCCGGCCCACTTCCACTTCCGACTTCCCTTCGAACTCGAACGCATCTTCCCTCTGCCTTGAATGGCGCACAAACGGAACAAACCGTTTTCACCGTGAGCGCCGGAACCGACGAAGGGAGCGATTCGAAATTCAAACGTCTATACACAAACGCGCCACCAGGTCTTCTCGAGCGACTGGAGACGGCGAATGCTGAACGAAGTGAGGGTTGGAGACGTGTGCACGTCGAAGCTCCAGAGAGGTGGATGGAGCCGGCGGCTCCCAGTTCCCCTTATAACGGCAGAAGGCCGCGGGCTGTTCCCAGCGCGCGCCCGGAGGCCACGGCCCGAGCGTCACTACCGGCACGCTGAAACGGAAGAGCTCTGCCCAGGCCGCCATGTCTCACTCCTCGCGCTCGACGAGCACGTTGTCCACGCGCCCCGCGCGCCTGACGCGCGCCGGCACCGGGCCGTCCTCCTGCTGGCCGAGCCTCATCTTGGGCAGTCGCGTGCCCTGGGGCGAGGAGCAGGCATCGGAGCGGCGTCCAGGTGGGATGGGGCCCCTCTCGAGGATGAAGGCCGAAGCCGAGGGGCTGGTCGCCCAGGCCGCGACGCGGCACCGAGGTCCGAGAGTGCCGCGCTCCATCTGGGTTGCCGCTGGTGGCCGTGGTACTCGTCTCCGCCGCCGGGCAACGGCTGAGCTGGCACGAGAGCGCAGCGCGACACCTGCGCGCGTTGCGCCAGCACCCACGTGCCGCCGTCCGTACCGCGGCCTACGCCACCGTCACCGCGAGCGAGTAGGCCCTCCACGTCCTGCGACACGGGGGGCTGCATCACCAGTCAGGGCGTCTACACCGCGCCCTCGCGTCCGGGCACCTTCACCTACGTCCCAAGCTCACCAATAGGTCCAGTAGAACGTCCGCTTGTACTCCTCGAAGTCGGACACGTAGATGGCGCCGCAGACCAGCAGGCGGATCCCGGTGAAGAACCGAGAGCCACCGAGCACCACGCCTCCGATCGTGATCAATCCCGCCTTGTTCGCGGTCTGCGCCGCGATCTCCTCCGCCGAGCCTGGCTCCACGGGCAGTTCGGTTCCGAAGTCGATCAGGACCTGACCGAGCAAGGCGATGGCGTTCTCGGCGGCGAGCGAGCCCATCAGATAGGGATGTCCCCCTATCGCGGCCCGGTAGATGAGCAACCCGAAGAGGCCAACCGTGTTCACCACGAGTTGGAGGACCACCTTGACGCCGGTGATGACCGCGGAGATCTCCTTGCGGCCCGTCAGTGCCTTGAAGGACACGACGGCGGCATCGAACAGCAGGTCCGCCACGGAGAAGCCCCACATCAACCAATTGCCGATCCGCTCAAGGGGGGGTCCCTCGGAAGGTGGCGCGAAGTAGGTATTCAGGGGGAACGCGAAGAGGGCGGTGAGCGTCCGGCCCAGCAACTCGAAGAGTTGCATGCCCGCCTCGAGCGTCGTCGGCAACTGGGCCGGGTCCGCGAGTACGCTGTAGCGCGAGCGGATGACGTTCGACAGGTCGGTGAGTCCCGTGAGGATGAAGCCGGCGACCCCCGCCCCCCAGAAGCCGAAATGGAGCCGGAAGTTGTCACTCGCCTCGTCCGCATTCGCCAGCGCATGCGCCGGCTCGTCCACCAGCGGCGTCTTGCCCGTCAATGCGCGACCGAGCACCGATACGGCCACCGCGGGACCGATCAGGAAGGCGGTGCCAAGGGTGAACTTCCTGCCAGGCATCAGCACCTTCTCGAAGAGCGGACACAGCAGGGGAACCGCGAAGCGGGTCTCGAGCAGCACCCGCTGCATGGTGGCGAGCAACTCATCCAGCACCACCAGCAGGGCGTCCGCGATCGCCTGGCCACCGGACAGCACCAGCTCCACCAGCCCTCCGCCGAGCACATCAATGACGTAGCCGAGGGTCAGCTTCCCCTCCTGGGCCGCCTGCTTCAGGCGCCCGATGGCGTGCTCCACGGTGTCCTTCCACTCCTTGCCGAGCGGAACCAGGCTCTCCTCCGCGACGCGCTGGAGCGTGCGGAACACCCCATCCATCAACTCCAGGGCGGGCTTGAAGATGGCGAGCGCATCCGTCGAGTCCCCCGGAAGCAGTTGGGAGGTGCCCCAGGTCATCACCGGGTTCCTTGTCAACGTGGCCGCTGGCGAGTTCGCGTGCTCACGCTCCTGCTGATGCGCCTTGTCCTTCATGGACTGCAGGCCTATCCCCCGCTGTTCGTCCGAGAGCTTCTCCAGCTCCCGCCACTTGTCCCGGAGCCCGCCGAAGAACGTGTCCACCTCGCCCTTGGCTTTTCCGAGGCCCTCGCGCATCTGCTGGAGCGTCTGGCGGGTGTGCTTCTCCAGCGCGTCGTAGACCTCGCGGATGGCGGTGGGATCGAAGACGGCGCCCAGCCAATGCACCACGTCCTCGATGCTGAACCCGAGCACGGATTTCATCACCGCATCGAGTGCGTGCAGCGCGTGCTTCGCGGTCTTCACGAGGAGGTTCACCACCCCGTCCACCGTCTCGATGAGGACCTTGAGACCCTCGGCGAACGGCTCGATGAACGCCCAGACCACCTTGCCGAGGAAGCTCTCCTTGATGGACTGGATGAGGTTGCCGAACCAGTCACTGAGGAAATGGAGGGGACCGTTGGCGGCCTGGCGGCGGTGCGTGGCGTCGATGGCCTCCTGCCCGTGAAGCATCCGCACCGTGCCCCCCGTGAGATCGAGGGCGAGCGCCTGCCGCTGGGCGTGCATGGCGCGCAGGCGCCCGGGAGCCACGTGCCGCCGCCCGGGAGTCGTCAGGTAGATGCCATGTTCCGCCAGCGGTTGAACCTGCTGGTTGGTGGCGAGCCCCCGGAAGGCCAGCGCATCCGCATGCTGTCCCAGTGTCCGCAGGAGCGAGGCGGCGTGCTGGGCGCCTTCCTGGGAGGCGAAGCGTCCCTTGAGCAGCGGCTGGCCGTCGCGGTCCTTGAGCCCCTGGAGCGTGGCGGCGTCCGCCTGCGCCAGCTTCCGCGTGACGTGCGCGGTGGGATCCAAGGTGAGCTTCTGGGCCGTCCCGTCGATGGCGAGGGTCACGCGCGGGGTGGAGACCCCGTTGACACGCACACTCAGGGAGAGCACCCCCTTGGCATCCGTCTTCAGGCTCACCTCTTCGCCGGGCCGGAGGAAGCGGACGTGCCCGTTGATGTCGAGCTGCGCGCCATCCTCGGCGGACACCCGCACGTCGCGCGACTCGACGGGCGAGCCATCCGGATGGCGGAGCGCCACACGAGTGAGGTAGCGGTGCGTCTCGTGGCACGTGCCATCGTCCGGCAAGGTGACGCGGTCCTGTTGCCAGAGGGTGGACTCGCTCTGCCAGAAGTAGCCGTGGTCGCGCGCGTCCTCGGCGGCGGCGAAGAAGTGCTGCACGAGCGGGCCGCGCTCGCGGGCCGCCGCGATGGCCTCCACCCCCCGCCGCACCACGGTGAGGCCGTTCCACGCCTTGCCATCGTGCGCGGTGTGCCACAGCTCCTTCTCGCTGGTGCGAGCATAGAGGGCGGGCAGACCCTGCTCGTCCTGGGCCGTCACCAGGTGGGTGATGGTGGCTCCGGCGCGCATCACCTGGGTGCCACGCGGCCCCCCCTGGGTGGCGAACCAGGCCTGGTTGGCCGCCTCCCCCTGCTCCTGCGCGGAGAGCAGGTGCACGCCCTGGTCGGAGCCGATGAAGAGGCTGCTCAGCCCCGTGTCCTCGGTGCCCACCGCCAGGCACGCGGGCACGGTGCCCGTGGGGATGACCCGGGTGAGGGGCACCTCCCCCTCCTCGTCGATGAAGGAGACGAACGCCAGACCCGTCCCCTGGCCGTGCTCGTAGAGCACATAGGCTCCGTCACCGATGTCGCTCGTGCCCAGCTTGCAGTCGAGCACGCGCGACCAATCGTGCGGCACACGGAAGGGCAGCACCCGCGGCTTCTCGCGCGTGGAGAGCAGCATCCGGTGCATCTGGCCCAGCGAGCCCTTCGCCGAACTCGCCACGAAGAGCTCCGGACCGTCCTCGTGCCCGTTGCCCAGCTCCAGGAAGTGCACGGGTTGCGCCGTGGGTGGCTCCACGGCGAACCACTGCGAGTCCGAGCCATCCCCCTCCAGGTTCGGCGTCCAGTAGAGGAGCGGCGCGCCCCCATTGAGCGCCGCCGGACGCAGGGCGAGGACGGCGGCGCGGCCCTCGGCGTGCCACTTGACCGCGAAGGCGTCCACCGTCACGGGTCCGTTGGCGGCCGCGAGCGCCTGTTTCGGCACCACGTCCTGGCGCAGCCAGCCGCTGCGCGACTTCGCATCGCGCCGGGTGGCATGGAGCTGACCGCTCGTCCCGATGGAGAAGAGCGTCGGCTCTCCGTCCAGGTCCGGCACCAGCATCATGCGCTTGGTGAGGTCCACCACCATCCCGCTCTCGAAGGCCTTGGTGAGCTGGGAGCAGACGTCGACTTCGAAGGCGCCCCCCGAGTCGTTGCTCCGCGCGAGCCTCGACAAACGGAAGGTGGTTCCACTGTTCAGGTTTCCTCTCATGACCGCTGTCCTTCCAGATTGGACGGTCTCTCGACCGTGTAGTCGAACATCACCTCGACCAGCAGGTTGAGCTGGTCGTCGAACCGGAGATTGCTGAAAGAGAAGTTGGCGTTGCCGGGCGGAACGAACTCGAACGGCGCGAAGGACGTCACGCTCGACGTCTCCATGCTGTCGGCCATGAACCGGGCCAGATTCTCAATCTGCGCGCGGGTGGCGGCGATCTTCTCCGCCAGCTTGGGCAGATAACGCAGCGACAACAGCATCTCGATCCAACCCTTCTCGTCGATATGCCGCGGATCGAAGGGTTGACCGTTCCAGTTGGTGCCCGAGATCTGGAACGTCCGCTTGTCGGCCACCGCGCGCCAGGATCTGGCGTTCTGCGGGGGCGTCTCGAAGCGGACCACGCCCGTGTAGTCACTGCGCACCTCGCAGGTGAGCACGTAGGGCTCCTTGCCGCCGATGTCCTGCGACACGCGCAGGCTTGCCACCTTCGTCCAGGAGAAATCGAAGGAGCGGCGATCCTGGCGCAGGCAGAGCGTGTACTTCCCGCCGAAGATGGGGTGTCCCTCGAGCGAACTCGCCGTCACGGTGGGGGTGCACGCGAAGACCAGGGACTCGCCGGTGTGGGAGAGCTGTGCGTCCGTCCTGATGGAGAATGCCGGCTTGAGCTGGTTGAGGAAGGCATTGAGCGCGGCCTCGCGCCCGAGGACGAGAACGCCATCCACTTGAGAGCCCACCGGCCAGGGCTTCTGGAAGGGCGCTGGCACGTCATGGGTGGGGACCGGCCGGCCCTGGGTCGTCATGAGCCAGCTGAGCACACGCACCGGCTCGCGCCGCTGAGGGATGGGCTGCTCGTGGGTGGCGAAGGTGACGCCGGTGGGGTGAACGGTGGGCTCCAGCCCCGGCTTGGGCCTGGCCGGCATCACGCAGAGGAGCGTTGCGTCGAGGTTGTCGCGGCGCAGCTCGATCCACCGGCGCAGGTGCTCGCGCATCGCCGCCTGCGCCTCCTTTGGCAGCCGAGGGCCGGAGATGAGCACCGACTCCTCATCGAGGAGATTGACGTTCTCCAGATCCAGGTACAGACAGCGATAGTCCAGGTAGCGCTCGCCCAGCACCTCGAGCTGTGCCTTCAGCTCGGGTGGCACCTGGCCGCCGGCCTTCTGGATACGCTGGGCGAGATCCGAGATGGCGAGCTGGGAGGTGAACGTCACCACCCAGTCCTTCACCACCACCTCCACCGGCTTCTGCTCCCCAGGATAGGTGAACGTCCCGGAGCCCAACTTGAGCGAGACATCCACCCGGGTGCCCTTCTGGGGCGTCCACCCGGGGCAGAGCCGCACCCAAGGGGCGAGGAGCTTCACGTCCAGGACCGAGGCCCCACCTGGACCTTCGCTCTTCGCTGTCCAGGACGCCGGAAGCTTTCCCCGGGCCTGCAAGTAACCCATTGCTCTATTCAGGCAGTCTTCCCGGATGCTCAAGACCAGGTCCACGCCGCCCAAGGGGCTGGCGCTTCCTGAGACGAGCGCGTGTTTCTCTTCGAGGGGGTTCATGCGAGTCGATCCGTTTCCATGACGGGAAACGCGACTCAGCAAGGCATGTACCAATCGCCCGATTTCGAGCAGTCCCGAGGGACTGGACACTCGAGAACCCCCACTGGGCGTGCATGTCCCGACGTGGCTGCGTCCTCACGGAACGCGGCTGCGTCCCAGCGGGAAATCCTGGCCCCTCGTGCAACATCCTGAGCGCCACCGGGCAGCCCGGCCTCGCGGTCAGCCGGCTGGGCTCCCAGGAGAACGCGGCCCACCTGCGCAGCCTCTCGAGTGGGTCAAGAAGGCGCCCTTCACCTTGGAGCTGCCCTACAGCCCGGCCCAGAAGTCGGCGTGAGGACCGTCGGGTCCTCCCACGGATGTGTCTTGGATTGAGTCCACCCCCCCCCGCGAGGCCCTCAGACCGCGGCGTCGCGCAGCCAGGTGGCACCCGTGGGGGTGACCAGCAGGAGCTCCTCGAACTTGACGGCGTGGTCGCCGAAGGCCAGGTGCGGCTCGACGGCCCACAGGCCGGTCATATCGCCCTGATGGTGTCGCGTCAGGACCTGGCCAGAGGCGCCTCGGGCGAAGAATTCGAGCAGGGTCTGGGCGCCGCGATGGGCCAGGGCTCGCGCGAGCGGACTGGCGGCCACGTGGTGGACCCGGTGGCCGAGAAACGAATACGAGGAGGTCTCGTGAATGCCCGAGAGCGAATGGGCCGTGAGCTCTTGATGCACGCGCTGCCAGAGGCGATCCGCGCGGTGTCCCGAGGCGGCCACCCACCCAGGGATGTCGCGGTAGAGCCGATCCAGGACCGCACGTGCCTCCACGTAGCCGGGGACGGTGCCCCACTGGCCCGCGTAGCTGAAATCGCAGGCGTAGCCATCGAGGACGGGCGCGAAGTCGAAGATGTAGACGTCGTTCTCGGCCAGCGTCTGTTCCGTGGCACGCAGGTCGAGCCGTGTCGTGAAGTGCCGGAAGCGCGTGCGCGGACCGAACCACACGAAGGGGCGATGGAAGTAGTGCTCGACGCCGTGGGACGCGAGCCAGTCGCGCATCCAGGCCGCCAGCTCGCGCTCGGTGATGCCGGTGCGCAGCTGCTTCTCCGTCTCCTGGGCGCAGCGGGTGGCCAGACGCTGGGCCGCGGCGAACCCCCTGAGCTCTTCCGGCATGGGAACGCGCGCCAGCGGTGGCGTGAGGCGGCTCCAGCCGGGCCAGTAGTCGACGTGCGAGAACAGCCGTCCAATCGTGGGGCCAAGTGCCATGGCGGGAGAGAGTAGCGCGGGGGGCGAGGAGCTGGTCCGTCGTTCCTAGCCCACGCGGGCCAGGGCGAGCCGGCCCTCCCAGCGCTCCTCGAGTGCCTTGACCAGACCCTGGTGCTCGGGAGCCCGGAGCTGGGGATCCCGGGCGAGGATGGCGCGTGCCTCCTGCTGCGCGATCGAGAGCAGATCCCCATCCCGGGCGAGGTTGGCCACGGCGAGTTCGGGCAGACCGCTCTGGCGCGTGCCCAAAAACTCTCCCGGGCCGCGGATCTCCAGGTCCTTCTCCGCGATGACGAAGCCGTCGCTGCTGTGCTCCATGACGCCCAGCCGCTCCGAGGACTCCAGCGAGGAGCGCGCCAGGTTGGCCACGAGGAAGCAGTAGCTCTCCGCCGCGCCACGGCCCACGCGGCCACGCAACTGGTGGAGCTGGGACAGGCCGAAGCGCTCGGCGGACTCGATGGCCATCACCGACGCGTTGGGCACGTCCACGCCCACCTCCACCACCGTGGTGCACACGAGGATCTGGATCTGTCCCGCCCGGAAGGCGTCCATCACCGCGTCCTTCTCCTCGGGCTTCATGCGCCCGTGGAGCAGCCCCACCTCCACGCCCGGGAAGACCTGCCGCAGCTTGTCCACTCCCCGCGTGGCGTCCTCCAGGTCCAGCTTCTCCGACTCCTCCACGAGCGGATACACGACGTAGGCCTGATGGCCCTTGGCCACCTCGGCCGCCACGGCCTCGTAGACGCGCGCGCGCTGTTTGTCATTGAAGACGCGCGTCTTCACCGGCGTGCGGCCCGGGGGCAGCTCGTCGATGACGGAGACGTCCAGGTCCCCATACAGCGTCATGGCCAGCGTGCGGGGAATGGGCGTGGCCGTCATCACCAGCACGTCCGGGAACACGCCCTTGCTCATGAGCATGTGGCGCTGGAGCACGCCGAAACGGTGCTGCTCGTCGATCACCACGAAGCCGAGCTTGTCGAAGGCGATGCCCTCCTGGATGAGGGCATGCGTGCCCACCGCCAGGTGGATCTCCCCGCGCGCCACGGCCTCGCGCACCTCGCGCTTCTTCTTCGCCGTGCCCGACGCGCTCACCAGGCCCACCTTGAAGCCCAGCGGCTCGAGCAGCTTGTGGAAGGTGCGCTCGTGCTGCTCGGCGAGGATCTCCGTGGGCGCCATCACCGCCACCTGGTAGCCGTCGCGCAGCGCCACGAGCGCGGACACCACCGCCACCGCCGTCTTGCCCGAGCCCACGTCGCCCTGCACCAGCCGGTTCATCGGCTCGTCGTGGCCCATGTCCCGGGCGATCTCCTCGATGACGCGTTTCTGCGCCCCGGTGAGCTCGAAGGGCAGCGCCGCGCGCGCCTGCTCCAGACGCGAGGCCGACACGTCGAAGACGATGCCCTTCTCCGTCTTCTTGCCCTGGCGCTTGAGCCCCATGCCCAGCTGCAGGAAGAACAGCTCGTCGAACGCCAGCCGTCGGTGCGCCGGGCTCAGGTGCTTGTCCAGCATCTCCGGATCCGCGCTGCCCGCCGGGAAGTGGATGGCCCGCAGCGCCTCGGGCAGCGTCATCAGCTCCAGCTTCTCGCGCAGGGGGTTCGGCAGCGGCTCCTCGAGATGGCTCGCATAGGACTCGCTCACCACCGAGGCCAGCTCGCGGAACGAGCGTTGATCGCCCCGCTCGAAACCCGGGTACACCGGGACGATGCGGTTGAAGTGCACCGAGGACACCTCGAGGTCCTCCGCGGGCTCGATCTCCGGGTGGGAGATCTCCCGGCCGGACAGGGAGGCACGCACCTCGCCCGAGAGCACCAGGCGCTTGCCCACGGGGAAGCGCTGCTGGAGCCAGGGGCCGGCGTTGAAGTACGTGGCGGCGATGCTCCCCGTGCGGTCCGCCACCACGGCGCGGAACATGCGCTTGCCGCCGGTGCGGCTCGGCACGAAGTCCGCCATCTTCACCACGCCCACCGTCACGCCGCGCTCTCCCGGCATCAGCTCGGAGATGGTCTGCAGCTTGCGCCGGTCCTCGTAGCAGCGCGGCAGCAGGAAGAGGATGTCCCCCACGCGCCGCAGGCCCTTCTTGTTGAGCGCCGCCAGCAGCCGGGGGCCGAGCTTCTTGCCCATCGTCTTGAGGGGAATGGCCAGCGGCCCCGAGCGCGGGGCGATGGACAACAGCTTCGCCTCGGCGCGCGACTCCTCCTGCCCCTTGGCCACCCGCTTCTTCTTGCGCCGGGCGGGCGCCTTGTCCTCGGCGGGGAGCAAGGGCGCGCTCTCCTTGGCAGGCGGAGGGGCCACGGGCGGACGGGCCACCATGGGAGGCCTCGCCGCGGAGGGTGGCCGCGTGGCGGAGGGAGGCCGGGTCCCCGGGGAAGCAGCCACCGCCGGAGCGGGCCGCGCCGCCGGGGGACGCCCAGGCTCGGAGGGCCGAGGAGGCGGCGTGCTCCCGGACGCTGGGGCGCCGCGCAGGGGCTCCGTGGCCTTCCAGGCGGGCACGAGCCCCGCCTTCGGCTTGCCGGGCCCCTCGCCTGCTGCCACCGGAACGGCCGCCACCTGGGCGAGATCCTCGGGAAGGGGGACGCCACTCAAGCGCAGGCCCGCCACCACGCCGCGCAGGGCGTCCTTGCGCCGCTCGGGGGTGGGATGGTCGACGTGGGGCAGCGCGGCGCGCAGGTGCCGGAGCGCCTCCGCGTCCACCCCGGTGGCTCCCGCGAGCGCGCTCTCCAGGAGGACGCGCAGGTTCTTCACCGTGGACAGGTGGGCGAAATCACTCCGGCAGGCGTACCGCATGGGTCCAACGAGGCTGGCGAGCGGATGGTTCACGGTCTTGTCCAAATGTTCAGTGTAAACCGCGCCCTGCTCGCCGCCCATCCAAACGAGACAGGGGAGCGGGCTCGCGCGCGCTCCCCTGTTCGACTGCTCACGGCCGCCGTCTCAGGACTCCGGCAGCGGCTCGTCCTCGGGATCCTCGAAGCGGATGGCCTGGACCTCGTACTCGCGCACGCCCCCAGGGCTCTGCACGGTGGCGACGTCGCCCTCCTTCTTGCCGATCAGCGCGCGCGCCACCGGCGACGTCACGGCGATCCACCGCTTCTTCAGATCCGCCTCCAGCTCGCCCACCAGGCGGTAGGACACCGTCTTGTCGGACTCCACGTCCAGCAAGTCCACCGTGGCGCCGAAGACGACCTTGTCCCCGCCGAGCTTGGCCGGATCGATCACCTCGGCCCGGGCAATCCAGTCATTGAGGTCCAGGATGCGGCCCTCGATGTGGGACTGCTTCTCCTTGGCCGCGTGGTACTCGGCGTTCTCGCGCAGGTCTCCGTGCGCGCGCGCCACTTCAATCTCCCGGGAGATTTTTCCGCGCTCAACGGACTGAAGGTGCTTCAGTTCCGCCTTCAGCTTCCGCAGACCTGACGGGGTCATCGGAATGTTCCCGCTGCCGGTCATCGACACCGCTCCTTCCCACGTCCATTCAAGGTGAAGGCCGAGACCCGCCCCATCCCGTGGACGGGGGGCCTCGACCGAGGGGCGAAAGTGTAGGAGACGGGCGCCATCCCGGTCAACGAAACCCGCGAGCCCCCCCACACATCTTCTGGCATGCTGACACACCGTGCTGTCCATCCAGGAATTGCGCGCGCTCGGCGCCTCCCTGCCCTCCGGGGCCTTCCGCCGTCAACTCGGTCCCTTCGTGCTCATCCAGCGAGCGCCGGGCCGCCCCTCCAGCGCGGTGCTCGAACCCACGCGCGTGGCCTCCTCGGGAGACATCGAGCGGGGCATGCTCTCGCTGCTCTTCGAGTTCGAGGATCTGCTCATCACCACGCTGCCGCCGCTGGCGCGCGTGGAGTCGCTGAGCGTGGGGCGGCTGCCCGACTGCGACGTGTTCGTGGATGATCCGTCCGTGTCCAAGCGCCACGCGGAGCTGCGGTGGACGGAGAGCCCGGCGCGCTGCACGGTGAAGGACCAGGGCTCCACCAACGGCACCTTCCTCAACGCCAACTCGCTGGGCACGCGCGAGGCGACGCTCAAGGATGGGGACATCCTGAGCTTTGGCAACGTGCAGTTCTGGTTCCTGATGACGGACACGCTGCACGCCCGGCTCCGGGCGACGCGGCGCTGAAAGCGCGCCCGCTCAGGGCAGGGTGCCCGCGGCGGGGTTCTTGCGCGCGGTGGAGAAGGCGCCCCGGAGCGCGTCCACCGAGCCCCCCACCTCGCCCGCGTACTGCACGGCGTGGATGGTGTAGCGATCGAGCACGTCCTCCAGGCGCCCGTACACCCGCTTGAGGTCCGCGTTGGTGCGCGAGTCGAGCGCGCAGCGCGACTCCCGCTCGCGCAGCCGCCGCAGCCATCCGGTGCGGAAGCTCATCCACTGGGCGTCCACCGTCTGGGCCGGCGAGGCGCGCACGAGCTTCTCGCGCGCGGACTCCAGCTCGGACCACAGCGCGTCCGCCGCGTCGAGACACTCGCGGTAGGTGAGCACCGGCTCGTCGGACACGAAGCGCGAGGGGTTCATCGCCGCCACCGAGCGCGACACGCTGATGATGACCCCCAGACAGAACGCCACCACCAGGACGATGTAGAGACCGTAGGCGGCGGCGCGGAAGGGACGGTAGCGGGGGTCGGGCGTGGTCACGGGGCCCCCGTCTTACGACCGGGAGCCCCTCGTGGCAACGGCGGAGAACGCGCGAGCCCCGCGGCTGTTCACTGCGCCGGGGCGGGAGCCGGGGTGGGCAGCGTCACGGGCACCAGGGGCTTGGCGGCGGCGGGAGTCGGAGCCGCGGCCGCGGCCGCCTCGGCACCACCGGCCCGCTGCCGGCGGATGGAGCTCTGCCGGCTGCGCATCTGGGGGGCGAACTCACTGGCCGGATAGGTGGCCAGGGCCTCCTGCACGGTGGCCATCGCCTTGTCCAGATCGTTGATCTCCTGGTACGACTGCGCGAGCAGCAGCATGGCGTAGTCGCGCGTCTTGGAGCGCTTGTCGCCCGCGACGAAGCGCGCCAGCAGCGGCACCGCCTGCTCGTGCTTGCGCTCGTTGTTGTAGGCCACGCCCAGGAAGAAGGACGCGTCCAGGAGCTGCTCCTGGGGCGGGTTCATCGCCACGAAGCGCGAGATCTCGTCGATGGTCGCCTTCATCTCGTTGCGGCGGAAGGCCGTCTTGCCCCGCTCGAACGCCGCGTCGCCAATCTCACGCCGCAGCAAGGCCGCCTGGTTGTTGAGCGCCGCGCGCTCCAGGGCCGTCAGGCGCGAGGTGTCCAGCTTCACCAGCTCGTCCACGCCCTTGAGCCGCTCGTCCCCGGGCAGGTTGGTCATCAACCGGAAGACCTCGTTGGCCGCGCGCTGGGAGGCCTGCACCGCGGTCTGCTCCGCGCGCTGCTTGTCCAGCTGCGCCGTCAGCTCGGTCACCGTCTTCTCCAGCCGCTCACGCTCGGCCGTCGCGTTGGAGGAGCGCGAGGACATCACCATCGTCGCGCCGCCCACGCACAACGCCGCGAAGAGCACGTACGCCACGCCGGAAGAAATCCACTGCCGCTTCTGGAGATCCTCGTGACGCTTGCCAATCGCCTTCACTTCCGCGTGAAGGTTCTTGAGCAGGTTGTCCGTCTTGATCACCAGGTTGCGGGACTCGATGACCTCCTTGCGGATCTCACTCAATTCCTTGGAGTCGTACTCGGACTTCATCTCGGCAGCCATGGACAAGTTCCTGTTGGGCCCGGAAGTGCTCTCGGCCTCTGCGCGCATCGTGAAGGGCTCCCTCGGGCGGCGCTCTCGCGGCACCCCGTTATATCTGTCGGCCCGGGAACAGGCCTTGGCCCCCGAGGAATTTCCGGGGACCGGATGAAAAAAACCAAGCGGCCAGGGGGGCTGGCCCCCGCTCAAGGCATGCTGAAGGTCCGGACCGGATCCGGCGCCAGCAGGTACGTCACCCCCAGGGCGAACCAGTTACCACCCGCGTTGTAGGAAGCCAGATTCTTGTAGGGGCCGTCTCCCACCCCCGAGGGCGGAGGCTTGTTCTGGTAGGGGCTCTGCCCACGGGCGAACGCCAGCCGGTACTCGGCCGTGAGGGCCCAGTGGGCGGACAAACGCACCGTCGCCCCCACGGTGCCCACCCAGGGTTGGACGATGGACTCCCTGCGCCCCACCCCCTCCACCAGGGAGTAGGCCAACGAGGGTCCCGTCTCCAGGCCGATGAAGGGGACGACGCCCTGGGGCGTGAGGATCTCCAGCAGCCCCTGGAAGCGCAGGCCCAGCAGGGCGCCGTAGGTGATGTTGGTGTGGGTGGCGGCGTTGGTCAGCCGCAGTTGCTGGTGGGTGTAGAACAGGTCGATGCCCACCTCGATGAAGTCCGTGACGGAGTAGCCGAAGGTGGCCGTGGCGAAGGGGCCCGCCGGAGTCTCGCGCGAGCACCCCGCGGAGCACTCGAAGCCCGGCAGCGCGTAGAAGCTGTCGAAGAACGTGGTGTTGCTCGACAAGCGCAACCCACCCTGGACGGTGATGCGGCCCACCCCGTTGAGGGGCACCAGCTCCTCGGATTCCTCCTGGGCGGAGGCCGTGGCGGCGGCGAGCAGCAGCGCGAGAAGCACGAAGCCACGCATCGCTCAGGCGTCCTTCAGCCGCAGCGCGATCTCGAGGAACGTGGTCCGGCGGCGCGAGAGCGCGGCGAACAGGCACCACACCACGCACCGCGAGCCGAACTCGCGCCGGATGAGGCCCACGTGGGCCAGCACGTCCCTCAAGGTGATGACACCGAGCATCCGTCCCTCTCCTCGCACCCGGGTGCTACAGGGTGGTGGCGCACCGTAGCAACGGCGCCCGGAGCGTCAACTTTTCGTCCCCGGAGGCCGCAGCGCGCGCCGCTCCAGCTCCAAGAGTGGCACCTCGAGCACCACCACCGTGCCGTGGATGCAGGGCGGGTGGAAGTCCGCCGCGTCCAGCTCCCCCAGGAGCGCCCGGAGCTTGCCCTCGGAGAGCTGGCCCTCGGCGTGGCGCGCGGCGTGACAGGCGAGCACGCGCAGGGGCTCGGCGAGCGCCACCGCGTCCAGCGCCGAGCCCGGGGGCGGCAGCGCGCGCGCCAGGGCCTCCAGGAGGGCGCGCGCGTCGGCCCCCACCAGCGCGGGTGGCACCGCCTTGAGCGCCAGCGTCGTGCCGCCAAAGGGCTCCACCTCCAACCCCAGCCGGGCGAGCGCCTCCTGCCCCTCCACCAACGTGCGGGCCACCGGCACCGCGAGCTCCACCGTGGCGCCGAAGAGCGTGGGCACCGGCGGCTCCGCGCGCTGAAGCGCCTTGTGGAAGGCCATCAGCCGGGCGCGCTCCAGCGCGGCGTGCGCGTCCAGCACCACCAGCGTGCCCCCGGACCCCTCGCACACGTGGAAGCGCTCGCCGAGCACCCCCATGGGCCGCAGCGCGCCGAAGTAGCCCGGCGGCGGGGCCTCGTTGAGCAGGGGCTGGGCCTGGCCGAAGGCGGGCGCCCGGCCGGGCAAGAGCGGGCTGGGCGCCGAGGGCGCGAAGAGGGAGCCGTTGGCCTGGGGCGGCGCGGGGGCGTCCGCGTCCTGGGTGCCGGGAACGGGCAGGGGCGCGCCCCAGGTGGCCTCCTGCGCGCGGGTGAGGAAGCGCTCCACGGCCATGGCGTAGTGCGCGGCCTGCCGGGGCGGCTCCATCGCGCCGCCCTCCCCCGTCGGCGGACCCAGCCACGGCGCGGCCCGCAGCGCCCGGGAGATGGCGGCGTTCACCGCGTCCCCCACCCCCTTGGCGTCCGCGAAGCGCACCTCGAGCTTCTGCGGGTGCACGTTCACGTCCACCGCGCGCGGATCCATGTCGATGAAGAGCACCACCACCGGCTGGCGCCCGGCGGCGAGGAACTCCTGGAAGGCGCGCTGGATGGCGCTGTTGAGGCCCCGGTCCCGGATGTAGCGACGGTTGACGAAGGTGTAGATGCCGCGCGCGTTGGGCAGCGTGTACTCGGGCGAGGCGATGTAGCCGGTGACGTTCACCCCCAGCCGCCGCTCCTCCACCGCCACCAGGTGCGGGTGCACCCCGGGCCCCAGCGCCGCGGCGATGCGCTCGCGCGCGTCCGTGGGGCTCGCGGGGCTGGTGAAGAGCGCCTGGCCCCCGTGCTCCACGAAGAAGGACACGTCCGGGTGCGCGAGCGCCAGCCGGATGACGGCCTCCTCCGCGTGCTGCAGCTCCGTGGACTCGCGCCGCATGAACTTGCGCCGCGCGGGCGTGTTGTAGAACAGGTCCTCCACCGAGATGACCGTGCCCACGCGCGGCGGCGCCTCCTCCACCAGCGGCTCGCCCCCGCCCTCCACGGTGATGCGCGTGCCCACGTAGGACTCGCGCTCGGCCGTGTGCAGGGTGAAGCGTGACACCGAGGCGATGGCCGGCAGCGCCTCGCCCCGGAAGCCCTTGGTGCTCAGCGTGAACAGGTCGTCCAGTTCCCGCAACTTGCTCGTGGCGTGGCGCTCGAGGCTCAGCCGCGCGTCCTCGGCGCTCATCCCCTGCCCGTCGTCAGAGATGGTGATGCGCCCGAGCCCTCCGCGCTCCAGCGCCACGCGCACCGTGCGCGAGCCCGCGTCGATGGAATTCTCCACCAGCTCCTTCACGACGGACGCGGGACGTTCCACCACCTCACCGGCGGCGATCTTGTTGATGAGGACATCACTGAGGCGGGCGACACGTGCCATGGGAGGTCATATCCTGTACGGGACCCGGCACGTTGGCCAGTAAAGCGGACGCAACGCGGCTGACAAGCGGCCCCCAGGTGCGCTATCACGCCCCCTCCCGTATGGAAGCAACTCAAGCGAGCAAGGGCGGCCTGCGCGTCGCGGTGACGGGCGCGGCGGGCGACCTGGGCCGGCTGCTGCTGCCCCGGCTGGAGCAGGATGCGGACGTGGAGAGCATCCTCGTGCTGGACGTGGCCAAGCCCGAGGGCTCCAAGGTCGACTACCACCGCGTGGATCTCACGCGCCACGACGCCGAGAGCGAGCTGTCCGACGCGCTCGCCGAGCACCCCGTGGACGTCTTCTACCACCTGGCCTTCCTCTACGGGCCGGTGCGCGATGGCTCGCTCGCGCACGAGCTCGAGGTCATCGGCACGATGAACGTGCTGAGCGCGGTGGGCCGCGCGCACGTGCCCCGGCTCATCGTCCCCTCGCTCACCGCGCTCTACGGCGCGCGCGCCAGCCACCCCGCCCTGCTCTCCGAGGAGACGCCGCTCACGGGTTGCCCCGGCAGCCGCTTCATCAACGACAAGGTCGAGGTGGAGAAGCAGGTGCGCGTCTTTCGCGAGCGCCACCCGGAGACGCGCGTCATCGTCCTGCGCTTCGCGCCCATGTTCGGCCCGAACATGGACAACCCCGCCACCCGCATGCTCGCCCACCGCGTGGTGCCCACGCTGCTCGGGTACGATCCGCTCTGGCAGGCGCTGCACGAGGAGGACGCCGCGCGCGCGCTGTACCAGGCGCTGAGCGCGAACGCCGAGGGCGAGTTCAACATCGTCGGCCGCGGGGTGCTGCCGCTCTCCGGGCTCATCCGCCAGGCGGGCGCCACGCCCCTGCCCCTGCCCGGCCCGCTCTTCCGCGCCACCCTCCAGACGATGACGTCACTCGGGGGGCCCGGCTTCCCCTCCTCGCTGCTGGACTACATGCACTACGGGTGGGTGGCCAACGGCGAGCGCGCCGAGGAAGAGCTCGGCTTCATTCCCATGTTCCACGCCCGGGATGCCGTGGCGGCGATACGAAGGAGCTGAGCCATGGCCAGGTCACGAGCCACCCCGCCGCGCGCCTCCGAGTCCTCCAAGGCCCGCGCGAAGTCCGCCCCGGCCGAGTCCGTGAAGCCCGCGGCCCCCGCCGAGGCGGCGAGCAAGCCGGCCCCGGCGAACGTGGCGAAGAAGAAGGCCGCCGGGGCGAAAGAGAAGCCCGCGCGCCCGGCGGAGCCCCAGGCCCCAGAGGCACCGAAGGCCGCCGCTCCGAAGAAGAAGGCCGCGACCACCAAGGGCAAGCCCTCCGGGAAGACGCGCGCGCCCGCCACGGCCGTCCTCTCCGGACCGACGCCCACGGCGTCCCCGGCCCTGGAGACGACGCCTCCGACCGGGGTGAGTCCCGCCACGGCGGCCGAGATGGGCCTCGTGGTGGAGCCCGCCACGCCCTCGGTCCCAGCGGCCCCCGTGGTCCACACCGCCCCCGAGGCACCGATGCCCGGGCGGGTGGAGCGGCTTCACCCCAGGACGCAAGAGGCCGAGGTGCTCGCGGCCGAGTCGGCCCTGTTGGAGCAGGAGGCGGCGCACGCGGGGCTGGAGGAGACGCGGCGGGGCATCGAGGAAGTGCTGAGCGAGCCGGTGCCCGAGGGACCCGTGGACGTGCCGGGCTTCGAGACCGAGCAGGCGCCGCCCGAGAGCAGCGTGGCCACGCCCGAAGTGGAGCCGGTGCTCGAAGCCGAGCCGGTGCTCGACGAGCCCAAGACGCTCGTGGGCCCGTCGGATCTGTTCTTCACGGCGGCCTCGCCGGGAGCCGAGCCGCCGCGGATGCGGGCGCGGATGTCGGGGCTGCTGTCGCTGGCGAAGGAGATCGCCTTCCAGACGCTGGCGAGCGAGCGGTTGAGCCGGACGGTGGTGTCGGCGCGGGGCATGGTGGGCGCGGCGCTCACGAGCCTGGGGCTCGGGGGCAGCACGGTAGTCGACGAGTACGGCAAGGACGCGGCGCTCGGAGGGGTGCTGCAGCCGGTGGTGGACTTCCTCTACGAGCACTACTGGCGGGTGTCGGTACAGGGGGCGAGCCACGTGCCGGCGGGGCCGGTGCTGCTGGTGGCCAACCACTCGGGGGCGCTGCCCTTCGACGGGCCCATGTTGCAGCAGGCGCTCTCGCGCGAGCGGCCCGACTTGCAGGAGGCGCGCTGGCTGGCGGAGGACCAGGTGTTCCACGCGCCGATGATGGGCACGCTGATGAACCGGCTGGGGGCGGTGCGCGCCTGCCCGGAGAACGCGCTGCGGCTGTTGGACGAATTGCGCCCGGTCATCGTCTTCCCCGAGGGCAGCCAGGGCATGGGCAAGCCCTTCGCCCAGCGCTACCAGCTCAAGCGCTTTGGCCGGGGAGGCTTCGTGAAGCTGGCGCTGCGCACGGGCGCGCCCATCGTCCCGGTGGCGATTGTGGGGGCCGAGGAGACGGTGCCGCTGTTGGGCAAGCTGCCGGCGGGCTTCCTGGGTCTGGACTACCTGCCGGTGACGCTGCCGCCCCTGCCGGCGCGCTGGATGCTGCGCTTTGGCGAGCCCATCGGCATGGGCGAGCTGCCCCCCGAAGCCGCCGAGGACCTGTCCCAGGTGCAGCGGCTCACCGAGCGCACCCGCGAGTCCATCCAGGGCATGTTGCAGGCCCTGCTCAAGGAGCGCCGCTCCGTCTTCTCGGGGTGAAGGGTTTGAAGTCCGCCACCAGCAGCCGCTCCGAGGGATCAGGGCAGCTGCTGGTGAGCATCGTCGTCCGATGCGGGAACGCGCTACGGACCACTACCCAGTGGGTACTCGCAGACTTCCTGCTCGTCGTTCCACCTGCCTCCCGCGTCGAGACACCGGTCGACTCGCCACCAGCGCCCGCAGTACGGGATAGCGAGCACGAGCACCAGGAGCAGGACCAAGGCGGGTGCAATGGAGAGCCGGCGATTCATGAGTTCCTCTTATGGTGGACTTCCTCTACGAGCAGACTGACGGGTGTCGGTGCTGATCAAGTCGAAGCCGCGTGCCGTCCAACTCACGATGGAGATGGAGCGGTACGCCATGAACACGGATTGGCACCAACACATGATTCGAGCCAATCCGGCAAACCTCAGCCCTCCCTCCGATCACTCAGCACTTGAATCCAAGGACAGCGTAAACACCGGTTCACCGTCATGCCCAACCAACACAAGTTGTCTATCAACCGTGAGAACAGTCTCCAGACCTGATACTTCGGCCCCCAGTTCCCGCATCACGTCTTGCATCCGAAGCTC
Source organism: Cystobacter fuscus DSM 2262 (assembly GCF_000335475.2). NCBI lineage: Bacteria > Pseudomonadati > Myxococcota > Myxococcia > Myxococcales > Archangiaceae > Cystobacter > Cystobacter fuscus. The sequence goes on from NZ_ANAH02000049.1 coordinate 70,295, forward strand.
TCCCCGATGTTCTCTCCGGTAGCTCTTGAGAAGAGGCGTCAACTCGCCCGAGTCGCGAATCACAAAACCGAGGAGCATGCTCCGCCGAAGCGCATCACGTACAATAGACACAAGTGCCGAGCCCTGACTACCAGCACAGTCATTTGTGTACGTGAGTTCATACCGTGACGAGGATACCCGCTCAAAAATGACAATCTTCTCGATCCCCCCAGAACCCAATGCGCTTCGCATGAATTCCTCGACGAGCTCCCAACCCGGACAAGGAGACTCAGGAGCAACACTCCACTCTTCGAATTCTACACGATCCATGTTCCACCCTTCACTTGGCCCTTCGATCATTAATAGACCGGGCGTTATAAAACCACTGCTTCACCTGATATGGCAGATGCCATCTCATCAACTCCTTGCTTTTAAAATAGGGATCGAAGTGGAAGTGAGGCCCGCTCTTCCACTGACCACGATCCTTCCACTCGCCTGTCCTATCGAATCGGAACCAATTATTAGACAATTCCTCAGAGTACTTCTCACAAGCATTTCGCGCCTTGTCCACCCAAGGGGAGACTTTATCCACCAACGGGGTAACCAGGGGCCCAACCACTTCTGATGAAGCGAGAGGAGCTGAGTACCACGCAGCCGCAAATGTTACGGCGGCCATTTGCCCTGTCATGAAATGACAGCTCGATTGATCTCCGGCTTGGCACGCCTGCGCGATCTGAATCTCGGCATCCAGGAATCTGTCCGTGCTCGCGCCATCAATAGGAAGAGCCCCGCTTGGATCCGAAAAATAGAAGGGATTATTGGCGGCATACGCATATGAAGGCATTGAGTGACCACCCAACACCATGGCCTTCACAACTGCCGGTTCTTGCAGCATCGGTTCGGGCTGCAAGTACCGCCCGATGCTTGGGTCGTAGTAACGGTTCCAGTTCTCGAAGAGGTCCGTCTCCGCGTCGTGGTACTGACCAGGAAAGCGCATGGGCATCCAGAAGGGTTGAGCCCCCCTCTGGTAGCGCTGGTATTCGTAACCCTCGAGCACTATGCCCTGGGACGTCGTATTCGCCAGCCCACCGGGCCAAACCAGCCTCACGCTCGCACGCCCAGTGGAAGGGGTCACCCAGTCCGACCAGGTCCGCCCTCGGCCTGTCCCCGACACGGACGCCAATACCGTTCCCAGGTCCGCATCCACCACCTCCACCTGGCCCGCCGTCAGGTCCACCTGGTGGAACATAGCCCGCATCCTCACGGATGTCGCGTGGTTCGCCAGCGGCGAGCCCCCCGTGGGCTGTTCCATGATCCCCAGCGTCTGGCTGGAGGCACTGTTGTTGTCGAGCGGATGCGCCGTCTCCGCCACCAGTCCCACCCGGTTGACGTGGCCGAACGGCTCGTAATCCACCGTTCCCGCCACATGACCGCTGCCATCCAACATCAGCACGGGCTTGCCCAGGTGATCCGTCACCGGGAAGTAAACTCCGCAGGCCGCCGCCTCCCCGTTGCGAGCACAGTCCGTCGACGTGTCCGCCAACCGCGCCCACGTGTTGCTCAGCTTGCCCCGAACCAGCACTACCGGTCGCCCGCCCAACCACACATAGTCGTCCTGCGTGTAGTGCGCCACCGGCGTCACCACGTCGCTGCTTCCCCGGTCCACCAGCAGCTGGTTGGCTCCCATGTAGAAGAACTCGTCGCTCGTTCCTCCCGGGTAACTCTTCTGCCTCCGGCGTCCCAGCCCGTCGTAGTAGTAGTTGTAGAAGGCCCCATTCACCTCCACCGCCCGGAAGACGCTCTCCGTGGCCACCCCCACCGACTGCCCGTACTCAAACGCCAGGGTGGTGTTCTCTCCAAGGTCCGCCTTGCGCGTGACGCGTCCCTCGGCGTCGTACGCCAGCGTGTACCCCAACTGGCTGTTGGCCGCACTCGAACCCCACCCCACCAGCCGGTCCTTGTGCCCGCTGTCTGTCGCGTAGTTCAGCGAGAAGGCGGCTCCGTCGCTCGTCATGGCCGTGCGGTTGCCGCGTCCGTCATACGTATAGGCTCGCGAGCCAAACGCCCCACCCGTCGCGCTGAAATTACCCGCCGTCCGGCCCGCGCCCGTCAGACGCAGCGTCCTGTCGTAAGCGTACGTCTCCTGCATCGGCGTCGCATTCTGCCCCAGCAGGCACGTGTCCGTGCGCACCACCTGGTCCGCCTTCCACGTGTATGTCCGCTGGTAGATGTCTCCCGTGCCCGCCCCCATGGCCACGCTGCCCGAAGACACTCGCAGGCTGCGCAGCCGCCCCGTCAGGTCCGAATTCGCCGCGGAGGGGAAACTGGTGGAGCAGCCCGCGGGCGGCACCGAGCCGTCATCCCCCAGTCCGTACTCCACCGTCATGGAGCCATTCGCTCCAGGCGGGTTCAACGTGTAGCCCCGCAGCCCTCCATACGGCTCCCACGTGACGTTGCTCAACAGCCGCCGTGTGGTCCACGCCGTCCCGTCGTACAGCGTCACGTCCACCGCGCTTACCCGGTTGGTGTTACCTCCCGTCCCGTACACATACGTCACCGTCCGCCTGTTCGGGTACGTCACCGACTGGAGGTTGCCGTTGAGCGTGTAGGTGTAGCGGGTGTGCGGGTTCGCATTGACTTCGGTGCCACACGTCGTGGCCCCCGCCCTCACGCGAATCTCCCCCAGCAGGTTGCCCCACAAATCATACGAGAACCAGGTGGTGCCGAAAGAGTCCTCGCGGTAGCGAAGCCGGCCCTTGGTGTATTCCACCGCCGGACAACTCGAGGGAGGCGTTCCCTGGGCATCGTAACCCAGACGATAGAGCAGCTCGCTTCCCGTGGCATGCACTCGCTGGACGGAAACCAGGCGCGAGAGCATGTCGTAGGTCGACAAAACATACTCGCCGGCCTGACGCATCGCGGCCGTCTCCTTCACCACCTGGTTACCCTGGGCATCATAAGCGTAGCGCACCGGCCCATCGGCGTGCGGCAGGGACATCTCCACCACCTGGCCGAAATCGTCATGCGTGTACGTGACGCGGGCTGAGCGCAGGTCGCGAACGTGTCCGTGGACTGGCAACCCACCTTCACTCCGGACACGTTGCCCTGCACGTCATAGGTGAAGAGCGTGCGCTGGGAGACGCCGTCCTCCGGGAACTCGTCCACCTGTACCAGCCTGTTGGCCCGGTCATAGGCCAGCGAGGAGCACAACTGAGACAACGGAGTGCCGTTCTCCAGCGACCCCATTCCCGTCTCCACCCCGCCACACCACGCGGGCGGATTGTTGAAGGCGTGCCCCACTCCCGTCAGGTTGTCCGCGCCGTCGAAGGACTTCGCCGCGCTGAAGCTCCCCGCCCCTTGTCCCCACTTGCTCCACGTCGGCCGCTTGTGCGCATCCGCCGCGTACTTCATCACCCGCCTCGTCTGCGTCCCGGTCCCCGTCTGGCTCAGGAATCGCTCCTCCTTCAACGTCCCATCCGGCCAGTAGGCGTAGACGGTCTTCTCCGTCCAACCCGTCCCATCCGCCCCACGGGCTCGCGCCACCCATTGGAGTTTGTCCGACATCGCACCACTGGCGCAGCGCCCGTCCGGCGAGGTACCGGTGCGGTAGCAGAAGACATCGAAGTCTCCCTCGGGATGGCTGATGTAGTTCAAGTACTTGTCGCTCTGATAGCCGTAGGTGATGAGTTTCGACCGATACGCCTGATAGGCGCCCTCCTCCGTCATCACGAGCCGGTCTTCATTGTAATAGTTCGTGGTGGCCCGCCCATTAACGTCGATGACGGTCTCGATTCGGCTCCAGTTGGAATTGAAATCATAAAGGTACCCGGTCATCAGACTGACCGAATTCGGACTCACCGGGCCTCCGGCGGGGTAGACGCTCTCCTGGGACAACCGGTTGGCATGCGCGCTAGTGGCGTTCGGCTCGAAATACACGTAGTGCGTCACGGGATAGGGCGCCGTCGTGGGACAATCCGTGGCGGACTCACTGCTCACCCAGCATGGACCATGAACCTCCCTCACCCGGCCAAATGGATCCTCCTCGGTTCCATTGAAGGTAGTGAAAAAGAAGGTGCCCACGAAACGGCGTTCGGTCGTCCAGGTGCCGTTGCTGCCGCGGACCCGCGTCCAACCAGAGCGAATGAGGGCCTTCTCGCGGTCCGTTCCGGGGGCATAGACGTGAAGCGTGCGCTTGCGATCCGCGGCCCCTCCCAGGACACTGGCCTCCTCCTCCACTTGCGGCAGTTGCTGGCCGTTGGCGTAGGTATAGGTGTACCGTGTTTCCTCCAGGGCCCCCGTCCCGAGCATATCCGAGGCACCCCGCTTGACACTGGCGAGTTCCAATCGTGGAGAGGCTTCGGGTGACAAGGAATAGCCAAACACCTGCCAGTTGTCCCGCTTGTCCTTGCGCGCGATTTCCTTGCCGGGATTTCCGGGCGACGAGCAGGTCCACTCCGAGCGGACCGAGCCCGGGCTGCAGGCACCACTCACCGAGCACGCATCCTGGGTCTGGTACATGCGCGGCGCATTCTCCTGGCCATGGTTGGAGAGCGTCGCATAGGTGCTCAACAGGCCGGCGGCCCCCTCATCGCCGTCACCCCGTCCCGCGTAGGAATCCACCGCCTGGCGCACCTGGGGCGTCCGGCCACAGCAATTGGAACCCGGTTGGCATACCCCCGCCGTGGGCTCCCAGGAAAGCGAGGCGCCATGGCCTCCTCCTGTCGCCGAGTCCACACGCCCATCCGACCCGTACGTATGCCGCACCAGCAGCACTCCCGCCTCCGAGCGCTGAAACTCTCCCTCCGCGTAGAGATAGCGCTCCAGGCGCGCGCGTTTTTCCGCCTGTGCGATACGCCCTGGTCGCTCGATTCCCCCGTGTGTGGTGTAGGCGTACACCACCGTATCCTTCGGTTTATCCTGGTAGGCAAGAGTGCGCACCCGATCGATGACACAGTCCACGCCCCCCGTGGAACGCGCAAGCGCACGGTACTCGAAGCGCAGACTCGCTCCCGCGGGGCTCTGCACGCTGGAGAGATAGGGTACACCTGGACTGCTTCCCGGCGCGCCCTTCGCGCAATCATTCAGGTTGGGCTGGGCGTAGTTCAGCTGCGCCAGGTCGATTCCCGCCCCGGAAACCACCCGGGACAAGAAATAGCGGCGCCTCCCCTCTCGCGGTGCCAGGAAAAGGGATTCATAGACCAGCAGCGTTCCATCCGACTGGCGCAGCTCATAACCCGTGGGCGTCCGCTTCAAGCGCTCTGGACGGGACTGGTTTCCTTCCGCGGGCACTGCCTCGCAAGTCGAGCCCGAGCACGGGAGGAAACGCAACAAGCCTCCATCCGGCGTACGGACACTCCAGTGGTACTGGTGTTCCACCACGACGCTCAGCCAGTTGTGCCACCATTCCACGGACTCGGGATTGTTGGGGCTTCCGCCAAAGGGCTTGGGCACTCCCAACAGGGGGGCATCGTATATCCACTCATCGCCCCGGGAACTGAACGTCCGCTCGAAGGTCAAGGTGGTGAGGCCATCCTCGACACTCAGGTCCGCTACTTGCTCGAAGCTGGACCCCGAGGCGAGATTGACGGGATCGTATCTGTAGAGGCACCGATTGCTTCCCACCGGCCCTCCACCATCGAGTTCTCCGGGCACACAGTCCTCGTCCACCGCACCATCGCAATCGTTGTCCTGGCCATCCGCGCAGATTTCCGACCCACAGGATACACCGCCGTCACCGCCCGCGTCCGGACTCGTCGTGGTCCCACCGTCCTGCAGGCAGACCGTCCCACCGAACCCGTCTTCATCCGTCTGCCCATCGAGATCATTGTCCTTGCCATCGCACACCTCGGACTCCGGCACCGGGTAACTGCACATCACGATGGGATCGAAGAACTCATTTCCACTCGTCGTCTCCGTCAGTTGAGCATCCGGATTGATGACACACTTCCCCTGGCCCAAAGCTCCTGGCTTCACGCAGTCCAAGTCGCTGCCGCACTCCCACCGAGGACCCTTCGCACAGGTATTGAAGCCAGTGTTCCCAAGGAACACATAATCCTTTCGATCCTCGGGAGGCACGTTGCCCGCCTCCTCATTATAGGCACGAATACACTGTGCTTTTCCCACCGACTCGCCGGGACAATCACAAAACCAGGTAATGATGGAGGCACTGTTTCCATCGGGGTTGGGCCGCGTTTCATGATAGCCAAAATCATTGGCGCGGGCGGGCGTCATGACCAACAGACAGAATAGCGCGGCCAAACAAGTGACAGACGACCTGGACACTCCAGACAACAAAAGGAGTCCATCGAACCAAGGGAAATCTCTATTTTTCATAAACAAGCACTCAAAAAAAACAAAACAGGGACTCACAGCGCCGAGGTGTCATCAGCCCTCGTTGAAGGTGGAACGCACAATCTCCCCTCGAGTGATGGGTAGAGCTGAGAGCAGCTCCAGCCCTCGGGACAATCTCCGTGGCCCTGGCAGGACTGGCTGCACACGTATCCCTGGTGGCGGCCGGGCTTCACGTGGAGACAGATGCCGGACAGACATGCGCTGGACCCATTCTCCCCGCAGTCCTCGCCTATCAGCTTCGTCGCCGTCCCTGCCCGCAGCGCACGAGGCTCCGTCAGCGGTTCCCGGTTCACGACGAACTGGGGCTCGTTCTCTGTTCTCCCACAGCCGCCCCCAAACACAGTGGTAAATCCCAATGCGACAACAATCCATCTCATGGACAAAACTCTCTTCCACCTTCAGAACAGGCACGGTCCTTCACGCCAAACCTCGCTCGGGAACCAAGCGACCTTCGAGGTCCATCCGCCTTTGCAGCGACCACCCCAAGTCACTCGAGGTCCACGGACAAGCACGTCTCACGCCAACCTGCTCACCCCCGCTGTCCCCGACTGTTCCGCCACCACACCCCATCGCGTTCCCGACCCAGCGGGTGAGCGTGGAGCAGGACGGCAGTCTCGGCACAGAGACTCTGGCCATGGCGTTCACGAGCGCGCCGATGATGGATGGGCACGCTGATGAACCGGCTGGGGGCGGTGCGCGCCTGCCCGGAGAACGCGCTGCGGCTGTTGGACGAATTGCGCCCGGTCATCGTCTTCCCCGAGGGCAGCCAGGGCATGGGCAAGCCCTTCGCCCAGCGCTACCAGCTCAAGCGCTTTGGCCGGGGAGGCTTCGTGAAGCTGGCGCTGCGCACGGGCGCGCCCATCGTCCCGGTGGCGATTGTGGGGGCCGAGGAGACGGTGCCGCTGTTGGGCAAGCTGCCGGCGGGCTTCCTGGGCCTGGACTACCTGCCGGTGACGCTGCCGCCCCTGCCGGCGCGCTGGATGCTGCGCTTTGGCGAGCCCATCGGCATGGGCGAGCTGCCCCCCGAGGCCGCCGAGGACCTGTCCCAGGTGCAGCGGCTCACCGAGCGCACCCGCGAGTCCATCCAGGGCATGTTGCAGGCCCTCCTCAAGGAGCGCCGCTCCGTCTTTGGTGGTTGAAGAACGCTACATTGGCTCTGCCACTGAGAAAGAAGGCCCATGGAGGAAACCCATACGCTGCGCCCCCATGGGCAAACTTCTGAAAAATCAATCAGCAGACACCTTGGCTACCAACAACCTCTGCCTTGATGTTCCTGTGCAGCAAGAAACCAAGGCTCGATTTTGGTGATTGAAGTGATTCGACCAGCCATCCCATTGGAAGTATCTCCAGCTGTGTACATGCGAAACACTCCGTGCACTTCTACATAGCGGCCTGACTTCAACTGGCCGCGCATCTGCTCGGGTATGACCAATCTGACTCCATTGGAGGGAATGCTGTTTTCGTAATCCTCTCGATGAATATACAGAATTTCGTCCTCATACCCAGTCGAGATATATCCAATAACTGACACCTTCTTTTCGTCGTAGGCGCCAGGGCTGGCAATCAAACCCACCAGCGAAACGCGAGCAATGGATTTCTCGCTTTCGGGCGACACGTCTGCCGCAGCCAGGATCCCCACGAAAAGCAAAGAGCAATATATTTCTCTCATGTCATTTCCACCATTTCCACCAGGGGCGCGCAGCAGGAACTGGGTATATCTGCTCATTGATGCCGATCGGAAACGGATACCAACGCCACACTTCCTTCCCATCCGCCCGTGACAGCCAGGAAATCCACTTATTACTATTGGCAGTATCCAAATCTGTCAGACTGAAGGGAGGGAAACGCTTCCCCTCATCAGCATCCAACCAATGGGTGTGATACGTCCCCAATACCTTCGACCCAGCAGGACAATTGACTTGACTGTAATCTATCAGGGTGGGATTTTCAGGTGAGCTGCATGCAAGATCTGTTGCGAAGACAGCGCCTTCTTTGTCCTGACAAATCTTACCTCCATACTTCAACCCATGAAGCTCGGCAGAGGGATGAATAAACAGCAATGCATCAATGGCCGCTTCATCTCTCGCGTTAGGCCCGTAAAAGCGTTGGCCAGGGGAGAGTCCATCGCCATCTATGAATCCAATGGGATTACTGAGCGCATAAGAATAAGCAGGAAACAACCGCCCCAGGGTTAGAGCCCTTCGAACCGTGGTGTTCCAGCGGGCAAGCAACGGCTCCGGCTGCAAGTACCTGCCAATGCTCGGATCGTAGTAGCGGTTCCAGTTCTCGAAGAGGTCCGTCTCCGCGTCGTGGTACTGGCCGGGGTAGCGCAGCGGCGTCCAGAAGGGTTGGGCTCCCGTCTGGTAGCGCTGGTACTCATACCCCTCCACCACGACACCCTTGGCCGTGGTGGGCTCTCCATGCTCCGGAGTACTGGGGTTGGAGGCCAGGGTCTTCGCCAGGGCGCTGTAGGCATGCATGTGGCCGCAGACTTCCTGGCACCGGATACCCGAGCAGTCCGTGTGGCAGGCCTCGTAATTGAAGTCCACCCGCGCGCGTCCCGCCGACGGCTGCACCCAGCCGGACCAGAAGGCGCCCTGGCCGGACGCCTCCAACCCACCAATGAGGTCGGCACCCGTGTTGGCGTCCTTCACATCCACATGGCCCACTCCTTGTGTGTCCAGCAGATGGAAGAGCACTCGCATCCGCACCGACATGGACGCCGTCGTGGGCTGATTCATTTCCGACAGGGTGACGTTGTTGTTCCCCACCCACGCGTAGAGCGGGTGCTCTGTCTCCGCGCGCAGCGCCACCCGGTTGATCTGGCCGAACGGCTCATAGTCCACCGCTCCCGCCACCTTCCCACTCCCATCCAACATCAACACGGGCTTGCCCAGGTGGTCCGTCACCGGGAAGTACACCCCACACGTCGCCGCTTCCCCGTTGCGCGCGCAATCCGCCGACGTGTCCGCCAGCCGCGTCCACGTGGTGCTCAGCTTCCCTCGCACCAGCGCCACGGGCCGCCCGCCCAGCCACACGTAATCCTCCTGCGTGTAGTGCGCCACGGGCGTCACCACGTCGCTGCTTCCCCGGTCCACCAGCAGCTGGTTGGCCCCCGTGTAGAAGAACTCGTCGCTCGTCCCTCCCGGGTAGCTCTTCTGCCTGCGGCGTCCCAGCGCATCATAGTAGTAGTTGTAGAAAGCGCCATTCACCTCCACCGCCCGGAAGACGCTCTCCGTGGCCACACCCACCGACTGCCCGTACTCAAACGCCAGGGTGGTGTTCTCGCCCAGGTCCGCCTTGCGCGTGACGCGCCCCTCGGCGTCGTACGCCAGCGTGTACCCCAGCAGGCTGTTGGCCGCGCTCGAGCCCCACCCCACCAGCCTGTCCTTGTGCGCCACGCTGTCCGTTGCGTACTTCAGGAAGTAGGGGGCCGCGTCGCTCGTCATGGCCGTGCGGTTGCCCCGCCTGTCATACCCGTAGGTGCGCGCGTCGAACGCCCCTCCCGTCGCGCTGAAGTTGCCCGCCGTGCGGCCCACTCCCGTCAGGCGCAGCGTCCTGTCATACGCGTACGTCTCCTGCATCGGCGTCGAATTCTGCCCCAGCAGACACGTATCCGTGCGCACCACCTGGTCCGCCTTCCACGTGTACGTCCGCTGGTAGACGTCCCCCGTGCCCGCGCCCATCGCCACGCTGCCCGAGGACACGCGCAGGCCACGCAACCGTCCTGTCAGGTCCGAGTTCGTCGCGGAGGGCGAGCTGGTGGAGCAGCCCGCGGGCGGCACCGAGCTGTTGTCCCCCAGGGCGTACTCCACGGTGCTCGTCTGGGAGGTCGTGGGGTGCTTCAACGTGTACCCTCTCAATCCACCGTAGGGCTCCCACGTCACATTACTCAGTAGTCGCTGGGTCGTCCAGGCCGTGCCGTCGTACAGCGTCACGTCCACCGCGCTCACCCGGTTGGTGTTTCCTCCCGTCCCGTACACATACGTCACCGTCCTCCCGTTCGGGTACGTCACCGACTGGAGGTTGCCGTTGAGTGTATAGGAATAGAAGGTATGCGGATTGGCGTTCGCGACGGCACCGCACGTCGACTCTCCGCTGCGGACGCGGATCTCCTGCAGGACGCGGCCAGACCGGTCATACGAGAACCAGGTCCTTCCGAAGGAGTCCTTGCGGTAGCGCAGCCGGCCCTCGGTTCGCGCGTTCGCCACCAGCGGGCACCCGGCGGGCAGGGCGTCACCCGCCGAGTCATAGGCGAGCAAGTAGAGCGCCTCACTTCCTCCGGTGTACACCCGCTGGGAGGAGAGCAGACGCGACAGCATGTCGTACGAGGAGGCGACATACTCCCCCGCCTGGCGCATGGCCGCCGTCTCCTTCACCACTTGGTTGCCCCGTGCGTCATAGGCGTAACGCACCGGTCCGTCCGCGTGCGGCAGCGACACCTCCACCACCCGGCCGAAGTCGTCATGGGTATACGTCGTCGCGGGCTGGGCACAGTTGGCGAACGTCTCCGTGAGCGCGCAGCCCACCTTCACTCCCGACACGTTGCCTTGTGCGTCATGGGCGAAGAGCGTGCGCTGGGAGACGCCGTCCGCCGGGTACTCATCCACCTGCACCAGGCGGTTGGCCCGATCGTACGCCAGCGAGGAGCACAACTGCGACAGCGGCGTGCCGTCCGCCAGCGGGCCCTGGCCCGTCTTCACGCCGCCACACCACGCGGGCGGGTTGTTGAAGGCCTGCCCGACCCCCGTGAGGTTGTCCGCCCCATCGAAGGACTTCGCCGCGGTGTAGCTCCCCGCGCCCTCCCCCACCTTGCTCCACGTGGGCCGCCGGTGCGCATCCGCCGCGTACTTCATCACCCGCCGCGTCTGCACCGTGGTGCCCGTCCGCGTCAGGTAGCGCTCCTCCTTCAGCGTCTCGTCGGGCCAGTACGAGTACACCACCTTCTCCGTCCACCCGGCGCCACTCGGCAACCCGGCGCGCGCCGTCCACTGCAACTTCTTGGACAGCGCTCCCGTACAGCCCCCCTCCGCCGTCGTCCCCGTGCGGTAGCAGAAAACGTCGTAGTCGCCTTCCGGCCGCTTGATGCCCGCCAGCTTGTCGTCCAGGTAGGAGTATTCCGTCTTCCAGGTGACGTTGGACTCCTGCTCCTCCTCCCACATCACCCGGCCAGACTGCTCCTGCCTGTCAATGACTCGGCCATTGGGCTCCGTCGTCGTCACCTTCTTCCATCCATTGTACACACCGTAGGAGTAGTCATACGACGTCGTCAATTCCGCTGCGCCAGCCATCAGCGGGCCCCCCGCCGGGTAGCTCTGCACCTTGCCCAGAAGATTGCGGGTGTAGATGCCCCAGTCCACGTTGTAGTCATACTTCGTCACGGGGTAGGCGGTGGTGCTCGGACAATCCGTGGCGGACTCATTGCTCACGAAGCAGGGGCCATGCACCTCGCGCACCCGGCCCAATGCATCCTCCATCACCGTGCCCGAATGGTCATAGGTGGTGAAGTAGAAGGTGCCCACGAAGCGGCGCAGCGTCGTCCAGGCGCCATTGCTGGCACGCTCTCGTGTGAGTCCAGACTGGATGACCGCCTTCTTCCGTGCCGTGGTGGTGTCGTACACATGGTAGGTGCGCCGGCTGTCCGTGGGTCCCCCCAGGACGCTGGCCTGCTCCTCCGCCTGGAGCAACTGCACCCCATTGATGTAGGTATAGCTGGAGCGCGTCTCCTCCAGCGCATCCGCTCCCGTCATGCTCGAGGCGCCCTGCTTGACATGGGTGCGCTCGAGCCGCGGGTTGGCCTCCGCCGACAAGGCGTAGCCGTACACTTCCCAGTTGCCGCGCTTGTCCTTGCGCGCGATTTCCCGGCCCGGATTTCCAGGCGTCGAGCACGTCCACTCCGAGCGCACCGAGCCCGGGCTGCACGCCCCGCTCACCGCGCAGGACTCCGTCGTCTGGTACAGGCGCGGCTGGCTCTCCTGTCCATGGTTGGACAGCGTCGCATAGGCGCTCAGCAGGCCGGCCGTGCCTTCGCTCCCATCGCCCCGGCCCGTGAAGCTGTCCGTCACCTGCCGCACCAGCGGCGTGCGCCCACAGCAATTGGAGCCAGGCTCGCAGCTTCCCGTGGTCGGCTCCCACGCAATCGCCGCGCCATACCCCTCACCCGTCGCGGACGCCACGCGGCCATCCGCTCCATACTGGTGCCGCACGAGCTGCGCTCCCAACCGGCTGATTCCAAACGCTCCCCAGGAATACGCATAACGCTCACTGCTGCCCCTGGCTTCGTAGCTGGCATGTGCGAGCCGCCCAGGCCGTTGGGCTCCACCCTCGGAGACATAGGAGTAATAGACGACATCTTCCCTGTTCATTGCCCCCGTCGGCAACGCCAGGCCCCGCTCGACGGAGGAAATGACGCACTCCGTCTCCCCTCCAGACCCGGTGAGTGCCTGGTAATTGAACACGAGGGAGCCTCCTGCTTCCGTCCTCACCGAAGACAGATAGGGCACTCCCGCCTGGGTGCCGGAAGCCCCCTGCGGACACCCCGTCGCGTCGTCCGGGACGGCATAGGACAGATTCGCCAGCGCCTTGCCCGTCGGCGAGAGCCACCGGGACAGGAAGTAGCGGTTGCGGCTTCCCGTGCTCGCCACGAAGCGGGCGTCGTAGATGGACCGTGTCCCGTCGGCGTGACGCAATTCGTACCCAGTGGCCGTCCGCGTCAACCGCTCCGAGCGGGAAGCGTTGCCCTCCACGGGCCTGGCCTCGCACGGCACTCCTCCGGTGCACGGCAGGAAGCGCAACAGTCCTCCCTGGCGCGTCCGCACGCTCCAGTGGTGCTGGTGCTCCACCACCACGCTCAGCCAGTTGTGCCACCACTCCACCGACTGGGGCTGGACGGGGCTGGCTCCAAAGGGCTTGGGCACTCCCACCAGCGGCGCATCGTAGATCCACTCATCCGCCCGGGAGCTGAACACCCGCTCGAACGTCAGCGTGGTGAGCCCGTCCGTGATGCGCAGATCCTCGATGACCTCCGAGCTGGTCCCCGTGGCGATGTTGACCGGGTCCGCGACGGACAGCTCGCAGCACTGCCCCACGCAGTCCGGCGGGCCCCCTCCGTCGAGCTCACCCGGCGGACAATCCTCATCGACTTCACCATTGTGGTTGTTGTCTACCTCATCATGACAGATTTCATTCCCCGGAGAGCCATTCCCCCCATCTGGCTCTGGACTTCCTCCATCCAGGTCCACGCCTCCATCCGGACCGCCGCCTCCTGGTCCTGCTGAACAGCCATCGTCCGTGAGGCCATTGCAATCGTTGTCGATGCCATCACACATCTCGGGCGTGGGCTTCGAGTAGTGGCACATCACGATCGGCCCGCTGGGCTGGGCGTTTCCCCCGGACGAGATCATATCCACCGCGGTATTGACACCGCAGGTCCCCACGGCACACGCCCCCACGCCTGAAGAGCAGTCCGCGTTGCTATTGCATTGCCACTGGTCGCTCTTCGGACATTCGTCCAACTCCAAAGCGTTCAACTTGATCCACGATTGTGGAGGGCCGTAGTTATTGGAGTAGCCGAAGCCTGGGCACTGGGACTCACCGGAACTGGTCTGCCCAGAACACCCACAGCCCCAAACCCTGTAGAAATTGTACCCAGACGGGTTGGCGGGCGGAACCAGCTCGAACACCTCGAACCCCCAAGCGGGGGAGCCCAACAGGAAGAAAAGCCCGGCCACGGCGGCGAGATGCCCTTCTGACAACCGAGCCCATCCGAATCTACCCAACAACGTCTGATACCACGTATTTTTCATGGGATGAAAACCACATCAAAATGGTGAGAAAGAGGAGCACCCGAGGACGGCACGCGCATGCCACGTGAGGCACACTCAGTGCGTCGTGGAGGAGGCACCCGACTCATTGGACGAAGGAACGCACAGCCGCCCCTTGGGCGTCGGGTACACCTGGGCACAGCGCCAGGAGGTGGGACATTCCGCGTCTCCCTGGCAGGGCTGGCTGCACACGTAGCCTTCGTGACGTCCGGGCTTCACATGCAGGCAGAGGCCAGAAAGACACGCGCTGGCGCCATTTTCCCTGCAATCTTCCCCGAGTTGCTTCGTCGCCTTCTCGGCCCGCAACGGACGAGGCTCCGTCAGCGGCTGCAGCTCCACCACGGTCCGGGGCTCGTTCTCTGTCTTTCCGCAACCCGACCACACCCCAGCGGCGAGCCCCAACACGACAACCATCCACTTCATGCTTGTTTCTTTCTAGGAAAACAGTCCTGACCCAGCGAGCAACCAGCGCCTTTTGGCGTCTCCGGCCACTGTGCTCTACCTCGGCCTTCATCCAAACGCTGTGAAGTGGTTCACGCCAGGGACGAGAAACTTCGATTGAATCCAGGGCGGGTGGCTCTTTCCTCGAGATTGAGTCCTTGGAGGTGCCACACCGCGGTGACGGCAGCGTGACCGCCCTCGTGGAGAGGCGCCGTTCCGGCCGTCATGCGGGCGTCACGGCCCACTGCCCGGCATCGTGGGAGCGAGTCCATCCAGGGCCTGTTGCAGGCCCTCCTCAAGGAGCGCCGCTCCGTCTTCTCGAGGTAGGCGCCTCTTCTCCTCCCTTGGTGAGAGACTGATGGGTGAACACTCAACCCTCCACGAAATACCCGTCATAAATGAAAAACGCGAAGGACCCACCGATTGGGTGGTAGAAGCGCGCGATGCGCAAGACC
>NZ_ANAH02000050.1 GCF_000335475.2 Cystobacter fuscus DSM 2262
GAATTTTTTGGCGGAGGAAACTGAGCAGAAGCATAAAACAAACGGATATCGGGACGATCCTCGTGGGCAATCTCGCGGTAGTCGGCACGAGGATTCTGGTAGCGATTTGCCATTGTCAAGAGTTCTGCAGGGATTTCTGATACGTGTGCTGGTGTGTAGCCTTCCTGGCGAAGCACCCTGTTCAGGGATAGGAGAAGCAGCGAAGCCACCTAGCAAGCTAGTACACAATGATACAAGGATGCTTTGGTGAAACCGCGCGAGACACCCCGGTTCAGGGTTAGAGAAAGACAATAAAGTATCACAAAGATGATAACAGTATGAAGTTTGAATGCTGAACTTAAGGATATGAAGGAGAGAATCAGCATATATATAGAGAAAGATCAGCATGCCACTTGTCAGAAGCGTCTAGTCTGCCTACCAGCTTAGGATGATCATGTCATTTTTCATATTTGTGACTAGCAGCTTGTGATCCACTTCACTGACCATGACATTTTTTTTTTCAATTATGATATATCACTCTGCTTCGCCCCCTCAATTACCTCTTTCTTCCTGTAGCATTGTGCCACGATCTACGCTTCACATACAACGTCACACAGAGTGCTTGGCAGCGAGGGAGCGATAAGCCATACCCATATACAACCAATAGATAACATGGTTACATCTCTCTCGTATTGCATGGCACCTGTCTTCACATGATGGCGTGATTCTGGACAAATCGGCTCTAGCCATGTAGCGCAATATGACAGATGAGATGGCTGCGCGATTAATCTCAATCATCTTTCAGCCATAACACACCCTTCTACCTTATCTTTATACGTCATTCTAGACGTTATATGATTACTATCAAATGCGACATATCATACTCAAGAAAATGCTGCTTCGCTGCAGTAGGACACTTAAATCATCA
>NZ_ANAH02000051.1 GCF_000335475.2 Cystobacter fuscus DSM 2262
ATCCCTGTCGACCTGCCGCTATGAGGCTCACCGTCCGGCTGCTGATGCGCATTTATCAGGGCGCATCACTGAGCTGGCACTGGAGCGCAGGCGTTTTGGCTACCGTCGTATTTGGCAGTTGCTGCGCCGTGAAGGGCTTCATGTTAATCATAAGCGCGTGTACCGGCTTTATCACCTCAGTGGCCTGGGCGTAAAACGCAGAAGACGTCGTAAAGGGCTGGCAACAGAACGTCTGCCGCTGCTCCGTCCGGCGGCGCCCAATCTGACCTGGTCGATGGATTTCGTCATGGACGCACTTTCCACCGGTCGCAGGATCAAGTGTCTTACCTGCGTCGATGATTTCACAAAGGAATGCCTGACGGTCACTGTTGCCTTTGGGATTTCAGGCGTTCAGGTCACGCGTATTCTGGACAGCATTGCACTGTTTCGAGGCTATCCGGCGACGATAAGAACTGACCAGGGGCCGGAGTTCACTTGCCGTGCACTGGATCAATGGGCCTTTGAGCATGGTGTTGAGTTGCGCTTAATCCAGCCGGGCAAGCCAACGCAGAACGGATTTATTGAGAGCTTTAACGGACGATTTCGCGATGAATGTTTGAATGAGCACTGGTTCAGCGATATCGTTCATGCCAGGAAAATTATTAATGACTGGCGGCAGGATTATAACGAATGCCGCCCGCACTCCACGCTGAATTATCAGACACCGTCTGAATTTGCAGCGGGCTGGAGAAAGGGTCATTCTGAGAATGAAGATTCCGACGTTACTAACTGAGTGTTGTATCTAATCGTGGGGGCAGGTCAAGACTTAATAAGTCAAACCAAACGCAATTAAGGAGTTA
>NZ_ANAH02000052.1 GCF_000335475.2 Cystobacter fuscus DSM 2262
ACTAGTATGGCCCGGGGGATCCTTAAGTCGTGTCCTTCTCCTACGATCTTGTGAACGATGGATATTTTCTTTCTAAACTTTAAACAAACAGTGGAGAGATGTTGTTGTGTGTGGAACGACGCTTAGCCTACCGAGGAAGATCCAGACTACAATAGAATATGTGGCCAAAACTCTCCGCAACTTCAGCAGCAAAAAGGATATTATTGACATAACCTCCTCACAAAAAGTACACAAATGGCTAAATAACAGAGCCCCTCTTTTTACTAGGGAAATGGTGGATGTGGACTTTAGAATTTAAGATAATAAAGCTCTTGATCCCAATGTTATTTCCATGTGAGGGACATTAAATTGAGTAACCTTTGCCACATACCCTCTCCCAGAGTCCATTCTCTAAAACTTGAAGCTCCGCCCCTTTTTACGCACATTAGGCTTCCAATTACGGTCAATGGTCTTGAAGATTGGGAGCTTTTGAAGAGTAATAAGAACCATCACAAAAAGGAACCCAGAAGCCGGGAGTGTCTACCAAAAAAATTCAAGGGTTAAAAAAAAGTGACATTTTCTCCTGTTTTTTACACATGATTTTGAATGCTGATGGGTCCACGTCCAGCTCTAAAGGTAGGTTCATGGTTCTCCAAAGTTGCTTTCTTGTCAGAATTGAGCCACATCAGGTAGGTGGGGAAGTAGATCAGTGAGGATGCTTCACATGTGTGG
>NZ_ANAH02000053.1 GCF_000335475.2 Cystobacter fuscus DSM 2262
GAGATAGCCGAGTTCGTCACGCAGGGATACGAGGACGATGAGGCACGAGAGCGAGCCGAGGGGATGTTGAGCAAGGTCAGGGCCCGGGTTCAGCGGTTTTCGTAGCCACGAGTAATACGTCGGAGAATGGTTCAATATGACCAGAAGGGCCCGAAAGGACCAAGTTGAGTCACAAGAAGCAAGTCATGCAGCGGATACCGAACAGTGAAGAAAGCGAAGAAGGGCGGAATGGCCGTTGCAGAAACAGCAGGAACAAGATGAATGAGAAGTTTACGGAAAGCGTCAAGGTAGGCGTCACCGAACAGGCCACAGGCGATCCGGAGCCAGCGATCATGATGGCGGAAGATTGCCGCGGAGAATTTAAGCCAATCAGATCGGTGGGCATGCACCAAAACCGTAATAGTCCCACATTCGCCCGTTCGACGAGCCGGGGGTTAGCGCCAGGGACGAATAGCGGAGCCATCCAGCATACGAGCGAGGAGGACGTCAGCGCAGAGGACTGGACCACGCCAACAAGAGCAACAACAACAACCAAGATTCTTACTGGGACGCGGGCTCACCGGTGCGGGCGCACCTGCTGGATGCATCCAGGATGGCCCTGCAGAATATTATGAATTCGTCGACCACCAGTCGACCTTGGGTGCACGGTCCAAGGGCCGGCAGATAGGATGGGGCGGCAATGGATGAGCGTTGCTTTTGTGTTGGTCGTGTAGCATCGACGGCGCAACGGCAACTAGGCAAGGTCGCAAGAAGAAGAGGCGGTCCTGCGGCCAAACAGGTAGGCTGGTCATA
>NZ_ANAH02000054.1 GCF_000335475.2 Cystobacter fuscus DSM 2262
TACTAGTACTGGATGCATCTGCAGGATATCGCGGCCGCGAGTCACTGTTAGAAGTCCCGTATCGTTATTGACATATTTCCTGGCCCCACATCCACCTCCTGGTGTTAAAAGTGGATGACTTCTACATGACACAGAAAATCTCTGGCAAGCTATAACTAAAGTAGGCTTCCCTGGGTGAAAAAATAGTGGGGCCCAACAGATCTCTTTCTACATGTAGCCTGGGAAGGGTATGCTAGAAGATAATGGAGTTGCCTCCACTTAAACCAACCAAGTGAATGCTTAGCGATAGTTGGTAGATGCACAGAGCGCTCCATGAATGGTTTGACTCTAAGGACGACCTCAAATTTTACAGAGTGGTGTTCGTGTAGGAGCAAAAGCCCCTAGGCCAGCAATAATGGACTACTACTGTAAGTAACAGATATACTGGGCTGCAATACAGCAAAGAAAATCCCTCTTTTAATATATTAGACAGACCCATGTGAGGTGGACCTGTCCAAGCAGAAAATAAATTTGGGCTTACCTGGTGAATTTGTGAAGCTCAACTCCTACTACATCAGTACCTAATGCTCCCCGTACAGGCTCAGAAGAATCAGTATAAGGAGTACCCTACAACTGTACTTGGAAAAAAATATCAAATAGTAGTTTGCATTGCCTAAAAAAACTGTCATGAGCAAGTAGTGGCAACATCAGGCGGGGCAACAACCTGCTACTTCGATATATGAATTAACGGTCCAAGGATCCCCCGGGCCATACTAGTACTGGA
>NZ_ANAH02000055.1 GCF_000335475.2 Cystobacter fuscus DSM 2262
GAACACGCTTTCAATCGCTTCTGGTCTGAGCTTGTACTTTGGGTCGATAATCTTGGTGAAGGGAAAGCTTTGTATCCAGTGATCGGAATGGTCCGGTATGAGTTGGTATTGGTATGGTAAATACCGCCAAGACTTGGTATGGTTTGACAAAATCTCGATACCATGGTATTACCGGTATACCAGATCATACCGGTATTGCTAAAAATAGATTCAGGCGAGAGGTTCACTGCGATGACCCGCCGGTAAGAGATGAGGCAGGATTTGGATGACGATGACTTCACTGTCATCTAAGTTACCAGGACCTATTGACACATTTTCCTGCCACTCAATCTCAGTCATGAAAGCCATGAACACCATTTTTTTCACGTTGTCGAACCGGCTTCCTCTGTCAGGTCGATCCGACACAGAACGTATGCTTTTCGACTTTGCTACCGGGTAGCTGTCCTGGAGTAGCCACGGTAGGGTTAAGGCTGGTGTTAGTTCTTGCTGGGAAGTACTTATTATTTTACTCACGTCTGCGGGCGGTTTCTTGTAGAGTGAAGCATGGCCTAACGTAGTATTGGCTAGATTTGTCGATCGCGTCGGGACAAGAAAAGTTTAAATGATCCCTCCAATTGAGTGACTTAATCCGTGCTCGTCGGAATGTCTTGCCCACAGGCACGTCATACAGCAGAGCTGACCGTGCGTTGATT
>NZ_ANAH02000056.1 GCF_000335475.2 Cystobacter fuscus DSM 2262
CCGTTGGTGACGTTGCCGAAGGCGTAGTTGATGTGGGTCAGCTTGCTCGCCGAGCCGCTCGTGACGATGTTCTTGACGTGGTAGTTGCGTCCGTAGACGCCCCACTGGGCGAAGTAGCCGAGAATGATGGAGCCGCCACCGCCGGTGTTCGCGCTGGTGGTGACATTCAGGCCAGAGCTCTTGGCGGACGTCCCGGACTCGTTCCGAGCGGCCACGGAGAACGTGTAGGCCGTACTGGCGCTCAGACCCCCGACGGTGTAGCTCGTGGAGGTGCCATTCGTCTGGGCCACGCGGGTGCTGCCGTTGTAGACGTCATAGCCCACGATCGAGCAGTTGGTGCCGGCGCTGGGCGCGGTCCACGACAGGCTGACCGACGACGCATCCTTCGAGGGCGAAGTCAGACCCGACGGAACGCCCGGCGACACCGTGCAGTTGCCGCCCGACGCGCTCGTGGTGACCGAGAGGGTGCTGGAGGCCGCCGAGACGTTGCCCGCGGCGTCCTTGGCCTTGACGGAGAACGAGTAGGCGGTGGAGGCGCTCAGGCCCCCGACGGTGTAGGACGTGCTGGTGGAGCTGCCGGCGAGCGAGCCGTTGCGGTAGACGTCATAGCCCGTCACACCGACGTTATCGCTCGAGGCGCTCCAGCTCAGCGTGACGGAGGTGGAGGTCT
>NZ_ANAH02000057.1 GCF_000335475.2 Cystobacter fuscus DSM 2262
CTCAACATGGCTTCTATCCCGCCTATACGCCTGCGCATATTGGGTCGAGTTGTTTTCGAAACGAACTTTTCGGTCTCAGGATATCGCATTAAGTAGAGAGGAAGATCATGGCGGAAAACAAGCGCTTCTACTCAATTGGCGCGCAATCAGCTTCGAAATTGGCAGAGGCGTGTCGTACAAGTTGGTCTTTGCCTGGCGGAGCTACGATAGGTCCAGTAAATACAAATTACCATGCAAGTACAAAGGTGGTCATTGACTTGGTTGTGGTCTGCGAATCACCTTCTTTTGCAGAAGTGGAAAATAGATATCCAGCGTGGGGGATACAGGAATGAAAATTCTCAACAGATGGCTGTCCTCGAGAGGACTGGACGCAGTGAATAAAATTCAGTTTGATTATGAGCAACTAGAGGCAAATGGGATTTACGTTACCAATCTAGTCCGCTGCCAAGCGGATTGGATCTCGACTGGTTGCTACACTCAAGGGGCAAGGCTGCTGACTTCGATCAAAAATTCTCGCGTAGCAAATGCTTGGTCATTGAATTGTAATTTTCTAGACGAGGAGTTGCGGAGAATTGCAAGTTCAAACAAAGCCGCTTCGGTGCTTTTTGCCTGTGGCGCTAAGTTTAAGACGCAAGTCAGAGAGGCGACACAGTTCGCAGATGATGCTGGATTGAGGTGGCTAGCCTCCTTCCATCCTTCTCGTGTTGCAGAAAATCTCTCTTGGCATTACAATCCTCGGCGATGGGGGGACCGACGAAAAACGTTTCCATCCGAGCGTGGTGAAAAAATAGGAACGAGTCGGTAGATGATGAAGATGTGGATTGATGGTTGCTCGGTGAAGCTGTACTTGAGTGGCTGGTTCTGTTGCTGCAAGTGAAATGGTCGCTGGAGTTTTTGGAGTTTCTCAATAGCACTGAGGTCTAGCATGGACAAGGATGTGTTGAGCAAGGTTTTGCCTCATCTTGAAATTGAGCTAAACAAGGCGTGGAAGCAGGTTATTGCTGTTCAACGTGTTCAGTATGTTCGAGATGAGGAAGAAGCATCGTCGCCAGAGGGAGCGGAGAATCTCCGTTGGGAGGTAGATGTGTTGGAGCATCAAGTCAGGCGGTTATTTCATGTACTTGGTGTTTCGCTTGAGGCTGTAGGTCTTCCGAATGCCCGGAGAGAACTGATTAGGACTCGACGTAGACTTGAAAAAGGAAAAGCAGGTTTGGCGACCACTTCCTTTCTGCCCGAAGTGGATGCACTCGAAAGCGAACCCATTCGCTACGCAAATAACATTGTCGACGCGCTTCGGGCTGTTTCAGGCGAAAGTCGAGATATTGAGACGTATCAATTGGATAAACTGCATGAGCTTTTGCGCGCCACGGCGGCCTTGGTGCGAAAAAGAAATGTTGAGCCCACCAGGGAGGCGGACATTCAAAAGGTCATGAATGATTACTTGGGCTCGTATTTCTCTGACTACACCAGCGGATTCAGTATTGTGGGCGCTATTAAGAATTTCGAGCCGGATGGAGGTGTGCCGACTCTCAGTGCCGCCATTGAATTTAAGTTTGCATCCACCGAGCAAGAAGTCAGGACCGCCTTGGCTGGGATATATGAGGATGTGGCTGGCTATGGTGGCTCAAAAGATTGGACTCGATTTTACTCGGTTATATACATGACCGAGGCTTTTGTGCGGGAGGAACAGTTGCGCTATGATCTCTTGCGCGGAAAGGCGTCTTCCTGGACGCCAATACTAGTGACTGGAGCAGGTCAACGTCGTGCAAAGAAAAAATAATCCAGCGTTCGCTCTGCCGTCCACCTTGAGTTGCTTTGCGTGAAGGCAACTGAGGTCTGGAGTGGATGTCCACGAACATCGCTGGACATAGTCAAGGACGCTTGGCCATTTCGCTCGCGCATCTTGGGGATGGCCGGGACCCACTCCCTCGTGACTTCATCCACGAACTTCGTGGACAGTCCACTGGGCCGTCAGTGGAGGCTCGGTTTACGGGCCGGATGGATAGGTAGTAATTTAGAGCGCAAGAGCTAGAAGAAAACCTGAGGGCGTAAGACGTTTACTTTTTGGCTCAGTAAGGGGCTCGGGGGACCAAAAAAGGACCAAACCGAACGGACGCGCCTGGACTCGCCCGGACACATAGGCACCCCATTTTCAGAGGGAAAATGGGCCGGTGGCTCTACTCCGGAGGGAAGGCTACTCCACCCCCAGCGGCTTCGATTCCCGCCGCTTCCAACTCACCTCCTTCTTCACCTCCCTCGTCGATGCCGCGCGCGGGGGCTGAGCACGGCAGCACGCGCGAGAGGGCCCCTCCCGGGCGGGCGGCGCGATGTCCGCGGTCCGCCCGGGAGGGGGACCGCTCACTCCAGCGCCATGGAGCCCGGGCTGGGGAAGCCCTTCTTCAGCGGAGCCGTGGGGCCGCTGTTGAGCACGCACACGCCCGTCTGGTCTGAGACGGGATTGTTACAGCCCGACGCGTCATTGCCCCAGTCCTCGGTGATGTTGAGCCAGGACAGGGAGCCGGTGAAGGTGCCCATTGGCTGCCAGGGGAAGATGACCGGTCGATCCCACGCGTTCCAGGCGATGCCACGGCTGGTGTCGTCGTTGAGGGTGTCGCCGTTGAAGATGCGCTCGTAGGTATGGCGGGCGGCGTCCGGGTAGAGGCCGTGCGAGCCCAACGCCGAGTAGGCTTCCGGGTGGAAGCCCACCGAGGCCATGTCCTTGTTGCCGAAGGTGAAGGTCCCTCCCTGCGAATGCTGGCTCATGTACACCTGCGACGGGCGGCCGTCGACGAAGCGTACGGTGAGGTGTTCCCAGTCGCCCACGTGGTTGCCGAAGGTGGAGTAGAAGCCCGCGCAGCCCCCCCCACTCGTGTACAGGCCGATGCAGACCCGCTTGCCATTGTTGTAGGGGTAGAAGGTCCAGTAGATGATGTCCGTGATGTTGGTGGCCACTCCCCCCTGC
The DNA here is from genome assembly GCF_000335475.2 of Cystobacter fuscus DSM 2262. NCBI lineage: Bacteria > Pseudomonadati > Myxococcota > Myxococcia > Myxococcales > Archangiaceae > Cystobacter > Cystobacter fuscus. The sequence continues at coordinate 2,963 of NZ_ANAH02000057.1, forward strand.
GTGCGGGTGACGATCTGCGCGTACACGGGCACGTGGGTCTGATCCGGACGCTGGCCGTCCAGGAACTGGGGATTCGTGCAGGAGTCACAGCCGAGCGCCTCGTTGGTCCACAGGTGGGTGCCGTCCGGGTGCACGTTGGGGAGGAAGAACTCGGTCGAGGACGGCCAGTAATACTCATCGTTGTGCAGCCAGATGCGCGGCGCGTACTGGAGCGCGGAGAGGTCGTCGACGAAGCCTCCCTGCAACTCCGGGTTGGCGAGGGCGCTCTTGTTCAGGGCCCAGAAGCGGCCGCCATCCGGATCGCCGTAGTACCCCTGGCCCACCATCGTGGACGTGGACAGGCCGCGGTGATCCCGGGCGTTCGCCTGCCAGAGCGTGATGTCGTTGTTCCCGCCCGAGCCGCTGTCGTCCCACACCCAGCCGATGTTGGCCGGGAGCACGTACTCATTCTTGACGCACCGGATGAGGTCCGTGGAGGGCTTGCCGTAACCGAGGTTCGCCACCGAGCCCAGGCACGTGTAGCCGGCGGGAGGCACCGGATGCCAGAAGGAGGCGTCGTGCTCTCCCCCCGTGCCCTTGTCGTCCCAGATCCAGGTGTAGTCGACCGGCCGCGCCAGCACGTCGCCCTCGCCGGAGACCACGAAGGTCATCCGGGGCACCTCTCCATGGTGGGGCATGCCGATGTCGCCCAGCGAGTAGTAGCCCGGCGTCTGGCCGAGGTTGGGCCGCCAGATGGAGACATCCGAGTGGGCGCCCGTGTCCCAGTCATCATAGACCCAGTTGAATGCGCTCACCGCCTGGACCGAGAGGCGCTGCGGGTAGCGAAGCCGGGCCCTGTCCGAGCGGAGGGTGAACTCGCCGCTCCTGCCCACCTGCGTGGTCGCCGCGACCAGCTTGTAGCTGCCCGGGTTCAGGTAATAGGAGATGCGCGCGTGGGTGCCTCCGTCCGCGTTGTTCGCCTCCATGAGCACCTGGCCGTTGGCGTCCAACAGGTAGAGATAGGGGCTCGCATCCACCTCGAGATCGAAGGTGACGATGTCGGGCAGGCCCGTGTACTCCACGAGGAACTGCCGGTTGGCCGCACTGGACGGGTTCTGTCCTCCGGAAGCGCTCCACCGACCGTAGAGGACGTTGCCGTTGCGGGTCGTCGTGGACTCGACCACGAGGCTGGATGCCTGTGCGTTGAAGGGGCTGCCGTTCAGGTCGGTGTCCTGGGTGAGCACCAGCCGCTGGCCCTGGAAGCCCGAGTCCGTGTAGAGCGTGACCTGGAAGCCCGCCGGCACCTTGAGGGAGCGGATCCTGTCGTTGCCCACGGTCAACTGCCCGATGTCATAACGGCCCGCGCGCAAGAGCTGGCTCGTTCCCTGGTAGCCATTGTTCGCGTAGACGAGCACGGGCGCGTCCACCGAGACGCTCGAGGCCCTCCGGTCGAAGTCGCTCCCCGTCAGGAGGGTGTCGCCGGTGAACGTGCGCTGCGGGCCCGAGAAGCCCGCGTTCTCGTGGAGCGTGACGGTCCAGCCCCTGGGCACATGGACCGCGTTGATGGCGTCGTTGCCCACGGTGAGCTCGTTGATGTCGTACCAGCCGGGCTGGAGCGTCTGGGCCTGGGTCTGCGAGCCGCCCGTGGGGTAGACGCGCGCGGTGGGCGACCAGGTCGTGGGCGGGACGGCGTAGAACAGGGGCAGCTGTCCTCCGACGAGCCCTTCGGCGTTCAGGGGGGCGAACGAGCCGCAATAGCCTCCACCCTTCAGCGTGACCACCTGATCGACGAAGCTGTACTCCCTGGAGCCCCAGGCCGCGTAGCCGCTCGCCACGAAGTAGTCGGGGGCCACCTTGAACGGTGTGCCGCGCAGGTCGATGTTCGCCCGGCCCGAGTCACTCCAGTCACACGACATCGCCGTGGCATAGGGCATGGAGGTGACCGGCCTCCCTCCGTGAGTCACCTGCCCGGTGGAGGTCGTGAAGGTCTGATCGGACGTGTCCACCTGCAGCGTGATGGGGTTGATGCGAATTCTGGAGTAGGCGGTCCGCACCGGGGTGCCCGCCACCGCGCCGCCCGCGGTGTACTGGGAGAAGTTGGAGAGCAGGCCCGCCTCCGGCAGCGGGAGGTACTCCTTGGGGCTTCCCTCCATGTCGTGGCACCAGGCCTTCCAGGGCCGGGACGGATCCCCCAGGAAGTGCAGCACATACTCGCCGTCCCCCGAGGACGGGCGGGCGTTCTTGATTTCCTGGCAGGACCTCTCCCGCAGCGCAGTGAGCGCTTGTGGGGCCACTCCAGGCAGGATCGCCAGTTCCCCGGGCAACGGCGGGGCCATCGCTTCGTTCATGCCCTCGCCCTGACAGCCGACCACGAGGGTGACGACGCCCACCAGGAACACTCCACGGATGCGTCTGTGGGGAATACCCATTTCAAGGACCTCTCCGGCTTGGCCGGATTGAAGGGAATTCCATTTAGGCACTGGGAATCCAACCCTACAAGCAAGGATTTGCGCGCGGGAGCGCGGCGCCCGCTCAGGGCCCCTCGTGGGGAGGCTGTCCCATGGATGGAACGATGCATGCCGTCCGGGGTGGCTACTCCCCGCGGCCCCCTGCGGTTAGCGTGACCTCCGTCGTTCCCCTCCTGGAGCCCACCATGCCCTCCATCGATTCCCAGACCGAGCAGCCCGCCTCCTTCCGCCAGGTCCTCCATGTGGGCCGGCACGTCCTGCACGCGGACGTGTCCGCCGCGACGGGCGGCGAGGACTCGGCTCCAGACCCTCACGACTACTTCGATGCCTCGCTCGCGGCGTGCAAGGCGCTGACGGCCACGTGGTACGCGAAGAAGACGGGCATGGCCCTGGAGCGCGTGGAGACTCGGGTCGAGCGGGACGCCGCCGGGGAGCGCCAGGGGAAGTATGTGCTCCGGGTGAAGCTCGCGTTCCACGGCGCGCTCAGCCCCGAGGAGCGCCAGCGGCTCCACGACGCCGTCGCCCGCTGCCCCATCCATAAACTGATGACCGCCGCGACGGTGGAGATCGTCACCGAGCCGCTGGAGGCGTGACGCGAGAGGCGCGTCACGCCTCCCCTGCTCACTTCCTGGCTTTCTTCAGCGCCTCGAACTGCGCGGTGGCCCGGCGCACGTCACGCTCGAAGTCCTCATCAGTCGATTGCAGCGACTGCACCGCGCGTCCGTTCACCCGCCGTGAGCGACCGTTCAGCCCTGGCCTGTCCCCGCGGGCGAGCGTCTGGGGAATCGTGCGAGGCATGAACCTCGATCCCGCCGTGCTGCACCTGGTCCGCACCGCCTGCCTTCTCGAGTCCCGCTCCCACCACTACGCGGGATATCTCGCGGCGGTGTTCAGCGCTCGCGGATGGGAGGCGACGTTCGAGCGCTGGGGCCAGAGGAAGAGACCCATGGGGAGACCCTGCGCGTCTGGCTCGCGAAGGAAGATCCCTCCTTCGATTTCGAGCAATGCATGACACGCTACCTCGCGGCGGTGCCCTCCCACGAGGAGGACGGGCGCTCGGTGTATGGCTCGGAGCAGGCCGAACTGGTGGCGCGCTGCTTCGTCGAGGCGATGGCGGCGACCTACTACCAGGCCGTGGGCGCGGGCGCGGTGGGCTCCCCGTCCCTCCAGTCCCTCTGCCGCACGCTCGCGAGTGACGAGGCCCGGCACTACACGCTGTTCCGCCGGCTGCTCGAACAGCTGTGGCGGGAGGAGGGGCCTCGTCGGCTCGAGGCCGTGCAGGCTCAACATGGCTTCTATCCCGCCT
>NZ_ANAH02000058.1 GCF_000335475.2 Cystobacter fuscus DSM 2262
AAGGGATAGCGAACTTCAAGCTAGATGGACAGCATTGGTTCGAACTTGAAAAGATCGAGCTCGCTCTGAAGGACTTCTACGCAGCGACCATGCTTGCGGAAGGAAACAAGACATCCCTCGCTGATTGGTTTTCGACGCTGGACTGTCTTCTTCGTGAGATCAACGAGACCAAGGACCACTATCATGACATCCACAAGGCGGACGACGGTAACTTTGCGTGGGAATATCTGCAGGGTTGTGCAGATGCTGCGTGGTCAAAGTGTGAAGAGTACTACAGCAACCGACAACGGAATTGGCAACATCGATTTCCCGAAGATGCTGACCTTCCGCCAGCGTACTACGCAGCTCAAATACTCGATCCATATCGAAAGTGGGCATGGTTCAGGCAAGAGTGGGTTCTTCAGGGCGATGAAGAAAGACAGAAGTGGTACGATCGCGCACAGCTGGCGGTAAAGGAGCTCTGGGAGACAGAGTATAAGGGAAGGTCCTCTGTCGAGATGCTGTTGCCACCAGTCAGGAAGGAGAGAGACCCAGACCCAGCATTTGATCGGCAGAGGGAACATAAGCGCATTCGTATGGATGGCCCGGCCGCTGCCACAGATTTGTATGAGCAGTATATCTCGACTGATCGACTGCACGAC
>NZ_ANAH02000059.1 GCF_000335475.2 Cystobacter fuscus DSM 2262
CGACGACGCCGTTTCAGGGGTTGATGGAGCCGGACGCATGGGCCCGGTACAAGGCGTGGTGGAAGACGTTATTGTCGATTTGGAAGAGGATGGAGTCGTGGGAGGTCGTCAGTACGGACGACGACGCCACACGAGGAAGCAGCGACGGCGAGGGTAGCACGGACGTGAGCGTCAAGGAAGAGGACGCAGAGACGGGCACGGCAGAGGGAGGAGATGATCGACGGCCACCATACCGGATGACGACAGCGCAAGAAAGATCATGGCGCAGGTTTGACCAGGGCGTTACCGAGGCCGTTCAAGGTACCGATACCGAGGCCCGGTGCAGCGATGCGCAGTTGGAGCGGTGTTGTTTGGACACGGTGGTCCAGTTTTTCGATCACCCGTTCAAGAGCGGCAACCATTACGAGAGCATCATCATCAGCGCATTGGCCGTCATGGGTTTGGAGGAGAACGGCCAGTGGATGCCAGTCACGAATTACACGCCGATATATTCCGCCGTCATCAAGGTCGCGCGGTATTTGGTGTTATACCAGTCCATCATCGAGCGCGAGGCACACATCCGAACGCGGGAGGCGGGCATGGGCGTAGACCGCAGGACGGCCGAGGAGACAGCGCCGGGGTTGTTCAAGAT
>NZ_ANAH02000060.1 GCF_000335475.2 Cystobacter fuscus DSM 2262
TCGCAAGAAGAAGAGGAGGTCCTGCGGCCAAACAGGTAGGCTGGTCATATGTACCCTAGGGTTAAAGGGTCGTGCCGCGCCGCTGTGGAGTATACTTAGCCGGTTCCGCATTAGCTGGTTCTCCTCGTACCCTAGGTTTGAACGGCATATGCGTTGTACCCTAAGTTTGACCGCGGGTCTGGTCCTCTGCTTCCTTCCCATATGACCGGCATTTCCCAAGGCTACTTCATGGGGGCCTATTGCTCGCCGGACTCCGGACCTGTATGCTTTCTGGCCACACATGACGTCGAAATAGGCGTGAAGGGCCCGCGGCAAGGTATAGGGCCATAAGAGGGAAGAAAGGCAAAGAGGGCGACAGATATAAGGAAGCGAAGGAAATCGGACACATTGGAACGATCATAAGTAATGTGGAAAAAAGTCGGATAGGACAAGGGCAGAAAAAGGAGAAACGATAGATAGTGAGGGCGTTTGTAGATAGTAAGGGTGAGTTAAGACGTGTTAGAGGGAAGAGACATGCCGGGCAGTTAAATGATTTAGTGCGTGATATCACGAGATAAAGGTGGCGGGGTTTAGGGAGGAAAAGCGGGAAGCGGCGTTTGGTCGATATATTGTCAGCCGCATAGGAA
>NZ_ANAH02000061.1 GCF_000335475.2 Cystobacter fuscus DSM 2262
GGATGCATCTGCAGGATATCGCGGCCGCACGCCCATATAAACGATCGGATAAATAGCTGAATTTCCATGCCTTACGCGGTTGTCAGGACACAAGCACCATAAAGAAACAAGGGTTGGTCCGGAAGCCTTTAGCCAAGTTTAGCCACCCTGAAAGTATCTCTGGGAGGTGTGGAGGGAAAAACTGCTGTGATTTTAAACCTAAAAGTAACTTAACTCATAATAAGTTGGTAGTTAGACCACATGAAAAAATTGCTTTTGTTGGCCCAGTTCTGTTGATCTTTGAACCATGGTGGGAAAAGTGTAGTTTTAGTCAGTCTGAAGCTGCCATGTAACCAGTGCAAATGAGATAGTGAGTTACATAAACAATATACTTTGTGCTTTTTTTACTGCGCTGGTACATTTTAATGAAAGCAACTAAAAGGGAATCCCAAAATTGCATTTAGGGGGTCAGGCCAGGGCAATCTGTTGGGATATTTAATGACACACCTGGGGAGACTTTACAATAACTCTTTTTAAATCCATCTCCATTTAACTGGCTCTTAAAAGTTTGTACCATGATAATTTACTATCCAGG
>NZ_ANAH02000062.1 GCF_000335475.2 Cystobacter fuscus DSM 2262
TTCGTCGTACGAGGTAGACCATGTCTCCCTCCCGAAAGATTGGTCCCTGCAATCTTTTCCGATTGTAATGAATGGCCATATCCATGAGAGTAGGAAATGAAGTTCGTGAGTTGGTAGCATGGTTTCGTGATCTCCGAAATCTGCTAGTGGGCGTAGTTCGTTTTGTAGGGCGCTGAGTGTGTCGACAGCGGCAATAGCCACAGCGTAGTCGCCTCCGCTGGGTGCCGGTTGGTATCGAATCAGCGTAGTCTGCTGAACTCCCGTAAGCGGTTCGGGTTCCAGTTGGGTTCCGATGTTGAGTATGGAGTTGACGTCCATCTGGTATTGGTCCTTGTCGTAGCTCATGACTTCCTGCGTTTGACTTGGAGGTGTCATGGTTTGGCTGACTTGTTCTGTAGGTTCCGAGTCTTCAGAACTTGTGTCGTCGATACTTCGTTGTTCGAGCTGTGAACTAGCGGGAATGGTTGCATCCTCTAGTTTTCTGTCGTGTTGTCGGTATCGAGGTGTCTGTAGTACTTCGTCGAAATGTACTAGTCCTTTGGTGAT